>SESX01000015.1 GCA_004367365.1 Candidatus Acetocimmeria pyornia | reverse complement strand
CCCTTTCCAGGACCATCTCAGCCACCTTGACATGGTTCTCGGGCAGTTCGTCAAAGGTGGAACTCACGACTTCACCTTCCACCGAGCGCTGCATATCGGTAACCTCTTCCGGACGCTCGTCGATGAGAAGAACCATGAGCTTGATCTCAGGATGGTTGGCCGTCAGACTTTGGGCGATTTTCTTCAAAAGGGTTGTTTTCCCCGCCTTGGGCGGGGACACGATCAACCCCCGTTGGCCAGCACCGATGGGGGCAATGATGTCAATGAGGCGTGTGGCTACCTCGTCCCGCCCTAGTTCCAGGCGAAAACGCCTCCGCGGGTAGACCGGGGTCAGGGCATCAAAATGGGTGCGGTCTACTATTTCCTCCGGGCTGTGCCCGTTGACAGCCTCGATGCGCAGAAGGGCAAAATACCGCTCCCCTTCTTTCGGTGGGCGGGCCTGCCCCGAGACCAGGTCTCCAGTTCGTAGGCCGAAACGCCGGATCTGGGACGGGGAGACATAGATATCCTCCTGGCTGGGCAGGTAATAAGTAGGCCTCAAGAACCCGAAACCTTCCGGCATGATATCCAGGAGCCCCTGCGCGAACAGAAGGCCGTCCTTTTCAATCTGGGCCTTCATGATTTCAAAGATTAGTTCCTTTTTTCGCATAGTAGAGTAACCGGTAATATCCAGTTCCCGGGCTATCTGGTGCAGCTTGGTAAGGGTCATTTCCTCCAGCTCATTGATTTTCAAGCTCGACACCTCTCCATCCGGGATTTGCTACATTTGCCCATTATTACCAATCCCTTCCGTTTTTATTCGTTCTCATGGGATCTCATACCGGTACGAAGATGCACCGGAAACAAGGGGGGGACAACAAGGGAATGGCACCCTGCGCAGGAATGAAGACAGAAAGCGGGAAACCCTGACCCCATGACGTCAGAACAAATTACCGCCTGGCCTTTTCCCAGTCGGCAAGGAACCTTTCGATCCCCCGGTTGGTAAGCGGGTGTTTGACCATCTGGCTCAAAACCTTGTAGGGTACAGTTGCAATATCGGCCCCTGCCAGGGCAGCTTCGATGACATGTACCGGGTGCCTGATACTGGCGGCAATCACCCGGGTAGGAAGGTCATGAAGAGCAAAGACTTCGACAATCTCCCGGACCACACCGATCCCGTCGTGGCCAATGTCATCCAGCCGGCCCGCGAAGGGACTGACAAAGGTTGCTCCCGCCCGGGCTGCCAAAAGAGCTTGATGGGGGGAAAACACAAGGGTCATGTTGGTGTGGATGCCTTCTTCTTTCAAAACTTTAACGGCCTTCAGGCCTTCGTCGGTCATGGGCACCTTGACCACAACGTTCTTACAGATTTTCGCCAGTTCCCGGGCCTCTTTCACCATGGCCCCCGCCTGAAGGCTGATCACCTCGGCACTAATGGGCCCGTCAACAATGGAAGCAATTTCTCTGATGATTTCGTGAAAATCCCGGCCTTCCTTGGCCACCAGGCTGGGGTTGGTTGTGACACCCGAAATAACCCCCATTTCACTGGCCTTGCGAATTTCATCAATGTTGGCTGTATCCAGAAATAATTCCATGAGCTTCACCCCATCCTACCTTGTTTTCCAACCTGTCATCTCGGTTTTCCTTCTTCTTGTCTGGCTTTCTACCTTTCCTTTTTGTCAACCTCCAGCCTTGAACACGACCGGCTTCCGGCCCGGTTCACTGTCTCCTTGTCTCCAAGCCGGATCACCTTCAAAGTCCTGGCCACTGTGGCGTCTTCCTCGGTCCGGGCCCAGACAACCAGGGACCTGTTGCAAAGGGAACAGTGGAGCTTGATTCGGTCCGGGTAGACATCAACAGCCAAGCCAGGATTTCCGCACGAGCAGCCAAGGTCTTGTTTCTTCGCCGTCTCGTGCAGCCGGTTAAGAACCTGGTACATGACGTCAGGATTAAAAAAGAAAGCCTTGAAATCTTCAGTGGGGCCGGGGGCAAGCTCCTCTTCCTCGAAGTCGGCCACCAGTTCTTTAACCTCTTCGGCCGACCCGGCCGCCCCGATGTGGCACCCGGTCCCTGGACAAAGGTAACGACGGCTCCTGCCCTGAAAGAGGTCCTTTAAGGAGACAGTGAGGCAGTGGGTTTCTTCACAAAAAAAACAAATAACCCGCAGCCAAATCCCCTTGCCACGCTTCCTGCCGGCCGCCGCCACCAGGGTTGAGCACACGGAGCACTTGAAGGAAATAACAGCTGCGCCGGAAAAATCGAAGAGATTAACCCGGTGTGCCTCAACATACCCACAGGCTGGGCACTGGAAACCAAAGGCGGGTTTTAGGTCAAGCAGCATCGAAAGGCCCCCTTGCCCTAAAGGGTTTGCTATTCCTACCTTAAATCCTTCCAAACCTGTGTACCACTTCGGGTAGTACTAGAACCCCAGGGGAAAGTCTTTCCAATCTTGGGCTGTCCCATGCAGCATTCAGTTCACAACTGAAAAATAGCACATGGTATTAACAACGTTCCTTCAGGAGGATGAACCCCTCCCGTTTTCAGGCTCACCGTAGGCTCGGCGTTCCTCTGCTACCTGGCTGGACTGCGTGCCGGGTGCCCCCTTTTTGACTGCAAGAAGGCGAACAACCTTCCTGATTTCATCAATATCAAAGGGCTTGCTGATAAAGCGGTCCACACCCCTTTCCAGGGCCCTTCGCACACGTCCACTCAGGTCAAGGGCGGTCATGACGCAAATGCGAGCCTCGGGGTTGATTTTCTTTAGAATCCTGAGGGTTTCAACCCCATCCATGTCAGGCATCCTGATATCAAGGAGGACAATGTCAGGCGGGTTTTGTTGGGCCAGGGTCACAGCCTCCCGGCCCCCGGAAGCCAGGAATAAACGGTAACCCTCAGACCTAAAAACCTCGTACAACAGGCCGCGAATCCCACTCTGGTCGTCAACAATCAGTAGATTTATGGTTCGTTGCCTCACTGGTTATCTCCTCTCAGTTCCTCAATAAGCTTCAGCCGGTAGGTGTTTAGGGCACCCTCGCCCGAAACACTCCTGGGTGCGGCGAACTCCCTCGATGTTTTCTGCATCCGGTTGAGGTATACGAGCCGCCGGTAGGGTTCGAAATCCGGGTTATCAATCCTGATTTCAAGCCTCCCTCCTTGTGGGTCAAGTGCTGGTCTGAAGGTGAACCTCCCACCCCGAGAGAAATACACCTTTCCGTTCACCCAAACCTCCGTTTCCACCGGTTTCAGGGTATCGAGCCGGTAAACCAAAACCGTAACATAACCCTTCTGGTCGTTCACCAAGTTCCCAAGGCCCACATCGACCACAAGGTGCGGCCTGCCAACATCAACCCGCACCGGGACGACCGCAATGGTCTCACTGCGCCCGGTGTCGACCACCAGTACCTCTCCCCAGTACCGGCCTACTTCAGCCGGGGCTTTAACCTCGACTTCCACCACCAGTTTGTCGTTTCGGGAGGAAGAAGGCTCAGGGAAAGAGACAGTAACCTGGCCGCGGTCCGAGACAATGTGTTCCTGGTACTGAAAAAAGGCCAGTCCAGTATTCAGGCCGTAAGCCTCAACATAGGCCAGGTACCTCCCGGGAGGAGGGTCCTCAACCTCCACCTTCTCCCGCGCATTCCCATCTTCCCTGGATGAGGCAAACTCCTCCCATTGCCTTGTCTCCGGATTCCAGCGGTAGAGGTAGAGGTCCAGGTCTACCATGGAATCAGACGGACTACCCACTGATACCTGAAGATGTACCGTGCCAGCCTCGACCGGGGGCAGTTCCCGGGTGAAGGGTGTGCCTGGGGTAATGCTCACCAGCTCTGGTTCCAGAACCGGCTCGTGAGCCCAAAGGCCGGCTCCAAGCAGTTCCAGGTCACCGCCGTCCGGGTCCCGCTCCAGCACAACTTCTTTCTTGTAGCTACGCCCTCCTTCCCCGGCAGGGAGGGTAAAGGTGATGGGTAACGGGTCGGCCCAGACCCCGTGCACCCGAACCTCCAGCTGGTAGGTAGATTCTGTTAAATCATACCTGGATAGGCCCGGGTCGGAAAGGACCACCACTTCCCACACCCCAGGGATCGGGTGGTCAACAAACCGGATGGCTTCCGCCCCTCCCCCGGGCAATCCAGCAGGCTGGTCAACTCCTGGCCCAAGGCCAAAATCACTTCGGCCCACGTACGAAGTGGGAGCCATTTCCCGCCCCCCGGGCCAGAAAAGGTGCAACCGTACCCGCCCGGCCGCCTTGCCCTCCCGTCCAGGTACCTTGAGCCTGAACTCGAGGCGGGTGGTACCGGGTAAGACCTCAAAGAAATAGCGGCGGTAACGGGACGGCCCGAGGCGGCCTGATAAGGTTACCTGGTGCTCTCCCTTGCCCCCAAGACGGTACGGCTTGACCATGGTATGTACCAGGTAGCCATCCACGGGGTAGGTCCTGGGGTCATCCATCTCCACCAGACCACTGTAAAATTGCTCTCCGGCCGGAAAATCATAGTCCACAGTCAACTCCCTGGGACCATCCCCAACCAAGAAGAGAAGGGAGCGGTCAGGTTGAACCCAGGGGCTCTGGGACCTGACGGTCAGGCGGGCGGTTCCTGGTTCCCTTCCCCGGATGGAGTAGATTACCTCACCCGGCATCATGGCGATCCCGGAGTTGGCCTCTTCCTCCTCCGCAGGTGGGTCCTTGACCACCGTCACCCGGAAGCGGTCACCGGGGCCGCCGCCTTCACCCTCACCCAGCCTCTGCAGGTGCCTCCAGGCCCGGACTACGTCTATAAGCCCAAAACCCTGTTCCACCGCAGAATAGCCTTCTAGGGGACGGGCTCCCATTTCCAGGGCTTTCTTCACCTCCAGGGGACCAACGTCCAAACCGCTTTCCCGGGCGGCATCCAGTAAGAGGGCCGCCGCTCCGGCAGCATGGGGAACCGCAATGCTTGTCCCTTCGTAGAAGTGGTATCCACCCTGGTCCAGCCAGAAGGGAACGGTAGAGAAGGCCATCCCTGGCGCCACCAAGTTCGGGGCCAGGGAGCCGTCCTTTCTGGGCCCGGCCGCCGAGAAGGGCCACAGGCTTCCCCCAGGGACCTGGTAACCATAGAAATCTTCCCATGCCTGGGCCGAAACAAAAGCACCAACGGTCAGGGAACTCATGGGGTCCCCGGGGGTGGTGATGCTGCCCAGCCCGGGACCGTCGTTGCCAGCCACCAGAACAATCAGGGTGCCGTACACCTCGCTGAGCTCCTCGATCAGGCGCGACTCCTTGCTCCCAATGTCGCTTACATCATTTAATCCCCCGACACTGATGCTGATGATATCAGCTCCATGTTCAGCCGCGTAAACCATGGCCCGGGAGATGTCCTCCCAGGTACCATCTCCAGATGACCCCAGTGCCTTCAGGGCCATGATCTGGGCCCCTGGAGCCAGTCCCTGCATTCCCGTCTCCGGCGGCCCGTTGGCAGCCGCGATCCCTGCCACATGGGTACCATGGCCGTTGCCGTCGAAACCAAGCTGCACATATTCACCATCTGGGGAGACGGCTGTTACCACGAAAACCGTTTCCCCGCCCTTCGAATTCCATTTTCTAGTCCCGAAGCGACCGGTGCGGGGTCTCTGGCGGTAGGGCTGGAGGGCCACTTCGTCCGTAAAGTCGTGGTCCCCATCGGTGTCGACAAAAACGGCGTCATAGACCCCGGCCCGGCCCAGGTCCGTTACCAAAACCCCAAAAACATCACCGGTCTCACCGTTGAGGTTGATGTCCTGGCCTATCCTCCCGGCCGGGTCCAGCTGTGCTTCCCTGAAAAGCCCGTACCTGTACCGACCACTCCGGGAGGTAATGGAACCTACTTTATACCGGCCGTACACTGTTTCAAGGTAGCCCGTCTGGGCCATTGCCGTGAGACCCGTATTTACGCGGCCCTCGGCAGTAAAATCGACCCAATCGATGATCTTCCTCCGGCCGTCCGTTGTCAACTGCAGGTCGGGGTGACCGGCGTCCACCCCGGTGTCAATGACAGCGATTACCATCCCGCGTCCGTCGGCGGCGGTGAGCTCACGAAACTCGGCAATGCGCATCACTTCTTCTCCGGGATTAGGCCAGGGGCCCTGGCCTTCAGTGAGACCAGGGATACTTGCAGCCGCCACAACTGGTACCGTCACCGGCAGCGCCGTGGATACCGCTTCTTCGCCCCGGTTCAAACGGGAGGAGGGACCTGGGGAACCTGGCGGTACCAGGAGACGAGTGAAAATCCTGAAGTCCCTCAATTCAGGGGTTGCTTCCAGGTAGGTGACCAGGCCGGTATCTGGGTCTGTGGCCAGACCCACCCTATCCCCCGGCTTCAGCACCCTCAAACCGTCGGTGCCGGCCAGGTGACCATCGATGTAAACCAGAGCCCCGTCGTCAAGACGGAATTCGCGTTCTTCCCCATCAAGATCCAGCACGATGCGCGCCTCGGCGCCTGCCACCCCCACAATCCGGCCTGAATAATCCAGCCGAACCGCATCTACCAGTCGCGCCGTTCCCGAGCGTGAATCGTAGGCCAGGTAGACCCGGTCTCCCGGCCTCAGCAGGGAAGCTTGAACCCGCCGGCCGTTGAGGAACACCGGTATTTCGTCCGGGACAGGCACCCCTACCATGGACTGCCCTGCCTTCACCTCCAGGGCCAGCCAGGTATAGGGGCCGAAACCTTCAAGATCCGGCCCAGCAAACCCTGCACCCTGAGCGCCGGTCTCCACGAGGGTACCGAGAAGGTCCAGGTACCGGGCCTCAAGGTACCTGGCCCGCCCGGATCCATCCAGAACAACATACAACTCGTCCAGGGGCTGGATATCCTCGAGCCGTGCACCCACTCCATTTTTGAAAACTACTACCCCCGGTGCCACCTCCAGGGTCAGGACCTCGCCGGCTGTTCTCAATGATACCTCCCCGCCGGAGCGACCGGCCAGGGAAACCACCCCGGACAGGTCATATCGATCTCCCCGCGCCTCTAGCACCCGGGCGATAACGGTGGTCGCTTCTGCCCTGGTGGCCGGTCTCAGGGGCTGCAGGGTACCGTCCTTGTAGCCGGTTACAAGACCCGCCTGGGCTGCCAGGGCAACGTATTCCACTGCCCAGGGGGGAACCTCTGCAGCGTCCCGGAAGGCACCAACTGCATCCCCTCCACTTCCAGCCACCACGTTTTTCAATCCCAGTGCACGAACCGCCATGGCGGCCATTTCCGCGCGGCTGACCTCACGGTCGGGACGGAAGGTACCATCCCCGTAGCCCAAGACGAGTCCGGTTTCACTTGCCACTGCTACAAAGGGGGCAGCCCAATGCGGGGAATCAAGGTCCGAATACCAAGGGTCCACTCCCTCTAAGGCCTGCACATCTTCGCCGTAGCCCAGGGCGAGAACCAGCATCTTTGTCCACTGGGCGCGGGTAACCGGCTCGGCAGGCCGGAAGGTACCATCGGGGAAGCCTTCCACCACTCCCCGGGCCCAAAGGTTGGCAATATCCTGTGCTGCCCAGTGGCCCCTGGTGTCGGGAAGTAGAGCGGGTGACCCAGAAACGGCATCCGGTTCGTCCACCGCCACCTCCGAGTCCATAGGCTTGCCCCAGGCCGGGGTCGGCAGGGCCAGAACGAGCAAGGAGATGGTTAAGAAGACAGGTATGATCTTCATGGATAATAACTTCCTTGGCATTGTTTCTTTCACCAAACCCCATCACCAAACATATCTTCTCTTCTCCACAACTGTTCGTTTCCCTTGGGCTAGTTTCGCGCCGAAGGGCGCCGTTTCCTGTTGATCACGTTTTCAGCAGCCATACCACCATCATACCTCATGCTCCTTCCGACTTCTCGCAACAGTCCCCAAAAAGCATTTTTACGAAAATACCACCATCTGCCTCGCCCGGGGTGCTCCTCCACGCGCCTTTCTTATTCCGCACCCCTTCGGGGCTGCGGCATAACCAGTCTCGCTCCGGAGCAACCCTGGCGTGCAACCTTTGCGAAATACCGCTTCTAATTTTCATCCCTCGTGGTACCGCCCTTTATGGCGGCGTGGAGCACTTCTACGAAAATGCCCCGACGGCGGCGGCCTTCCTTCGCCTGCCCGTCCGTTGTACCCCTGATGCAGACTGCAGCTACCGTATTGTTGGATTTTCATCCTCCGTGGTGCCCCCGCTTGTGGGGCATGGAGCACTACTACGAAAATATCCCACCGGCGGCGGCCTTCCTTCGCGGCGTCACGCTCACCGTATAGTTGTAAGGAACCTCGGCGGCTCCGGGCCGCAGCCATAAACTCGCGGTGGCTGCGCCTAGTCCTCCGCCGCCTGCGGTTCTTGAACTCCTTCGCCGACCGCCCCTGAGGAAGCCGGCGCCTACCCCTTCGTTGGTACCCTCATGCAGGCTGCAGCAACCGGCTTGTTCCTGGTTTTCATCCCCCGTGGTGCCGCCGCTTTGGAGGCGGCATGGGGCACTCCTAGAAATTCGCTCTATGTGATGGTAAATCCTGCCAGGTAGGAAATAAATACCAACTCCCGCGCCAGAGGGCTGCTCCTCCAGTCACCGTTTCATTCCTTGGCCCTCCGGGCCTGCGGCATGACCGGTCTCCTTCCAGAGCCGATTTTCTCATCCTACAAATTCCTCTACCCTTCTCTTCTTCGACAAGTTCCTCTCCCTTCTTGCCGCGACCGTCTTAGCACTGCAACCAATTGTTTCCTGCTGACCCAAAACCAGAAAATCAAAACAAGACAATGATCCTGGGGACGACCTGGTATGCCCACGGGACCTGGTCTTTGGAAACAAGGACGGGCCCTTGGGAGGAGGAAGTCCTAGGCAAGACAAACAAAAAGGTGGGAGGACAGAAAAAAAATAGATCCCGGCCATCTAAAGCGGCTTGGTGACCGGGTCAGGTGGCTGTGGGTCGCCTCCGGCGGTAGCATGTCCAGCGGAATTACACCGGTTGCCCTGGGCTCAATCCCCCTTGGTAGTGCCTGACCCGCCGGCCTCGTGATCCTCTTCCTTGCCCTCGAAGGGGGTCAGGAGGGGGTCAAGGTTATAGTAAGCCAGGGTATTAGAGGGGAAATCACCATTGCCCGCGATGGAATTACTGCCGATGACCAAGGCTTTCCCGTTCGCGGAAAGATGATACTCAATGTTTTTCCCCAGATCGGCTTTCCACTTAACCTTACCGTCTATAGTAAAAACAACCAGTGCATGCTTCTCCGTAAAGCCGATGGTTTGATCTTGGTAGCCTTCCACCACATGGGCCACAACCAGCGAGGAATCTGGGGTAAAAGCCAGGTGGCGTAAGCTTACTTTATGTTCTGCAGGAACCTCAAAGAAGTAGCGCCACGCAAGTTCCCCGGTTTCTACGTCGAAAAGGTAAAGACCGGCCCGCCTTCCAACATCATAAACAGCCAGGTAGGAATCATCAGGAGAAAAAGCCAGCTGGTTGGTTCCACCGAAGTAGAGGAGGTACGACCACAGCTGCTGACCGGCAAAGTCAAAAAGATATACTGAGCTGTCACCATCGCCGGTACTGACCGCTATGTACTTGCCCCCGTGAGAGAAGGTGGCGTGACGCTGTGTTTCAGGGTCTACCGTGGATTTGAATACCTGCCGCCCTCGCGCCGTTACAATGAAAACCTGTTTCCCGTCCTGGACAAGCAGGTAATCCCCACCGTGCATAAACTGGGCCGTAGCCCCAGTGGTGACAGGGTAAGACCTCAGCTCTTGCCCCGAAAGGTCAAGGAGGTAGAGCATTCCGCGGGCATGGTCGATAAGGGCGAGCCGTTCGGCCTCGACTGACATCACAGCGGAAACGTTCCCCCAGACCGGGCGGGTCCAGAGTAATCTGCCCAAGGAATCGAAAAGATAGAAATTACCCATCCCGTTGTAGTGAAAGGCAGCGGCCCCAATATGATTAGAAGGGCTTAAAACCCGCCCCCAGCCGCTGCGGTACTCGCCGTCTTTGAAAAGGTGCTCCCAGACCAGGTCCCCGCGGGTATCGAAAACCTTAAGACCCATCCACTTGCGCCGGCCTTCGGAAAAGGTGCTGAAAACAGTCACCAGGTCCCCCCCCGGGGAAACAGAGGCTGTGAAAAACTGGGGGAAGGCCCTTTCCCAGGCCAGGTCCAGCACCAAGGGCTCAATATTCTTGAGGGCAAGGATCGTGCTGACATCCGCATCGTCAAGCCGGAGCTGCTCGGCATGTCCGGAGGCAATTTCTTCTTCAATGGCGGCTAAAGGTTGCCCACAGCCCATCAAGATGAAAAATAGCAAAAAAGCGCAAAAAAACACCAGCACGCGGCTGAACCGCACTGTGCCCACCTCCGGGTCTCGAAAAAGGCCCGTAATCCACGTATCCTAGGTACTGAAAAAATTATATAGGGCTGTCATTCTTCGCCATCAACCTTCCTTATTCCTGCTCTGGCCGCGTTTATTTTTCCAATTAGCAGCCGGAACCCTCAGCCGTAAGTGATGCCCATGGGCCGGCCCTTACCGTCCGCGCCGGGAAAACCCAGCCTAAACTCGCAGTGAGCTGCAGTGAAACCACTACCTGGAAAGGAGACAGGGCACCCGGTTCTGGGGTGCCCTGTAACGGGAATTGGGAGGAGACGGGTTGAGCATGTTTTACTTGATTTTCCTTACTGCGCCACCGTCCGTTCTTCGACCTTAATCCTTGTTACATCCCCACCATGGAGGGTAACCTCAACCTCATCACCGGCCATGATACCGGCAAAGGCGATGGGTTCGTCCTCAAAGGTAACTTCTACGTCAGGGTCAACCGAAAGGGTAAGTTCTACACCAGTTCCCAGGCTCAGCCTGAGATAATCAGGCGCACCGTTAGTAATAACGGCCACGACTATTGTCCCCTCGATTTCTACTTCTTCCCGGTCTTCCAGGTTGATCCGGGTCACGGCCCCGTCTGCAAGGAAAACTTCGAGGGTGTCCCCAAGCTTGAGGTCATCAAGTTTGACTTCGATAAAACCGTACCAAACCGTGAACTCAGGGGCCAGGGGATATTCCTCTACTTGTTCGTTGTCCAGCAGGAGGGTAATGGCTTCGTCCCCGGCCGGTAGTGAGACCAGAACCCCCTGTACCTGTTCTTCCTGGTCATCCTGGCCAGGTTCTTCGAGCCGAACTTCAAACACCAAGTCACCTTGGATCTTAAGCTCGACCTTGTCTCCTACCTCTACGTCATCAAGGGAGGTCTCCTCATCCCCTCTGAAAACCTCAACCTCCTGGGCCAAAGACCAGGTCAACTCGTTACTGGCGTCATCGAGGATCGTAATTTCTCCCTCGTCGCGGTCTATTGCACTCACCGTGCCTTCAGTCTCAAACTCTTCCTTGATCTCGATGATCACCACGTCACCCTCGGTGTTCAGGGTTACTTCCACCCACCAACCCACCTGAAGGTCTTCCAGGTCTCCGTCCTCGTCACCGGTGAAGACAACTACTTCCTCGGCCAGGCCAAGGGCCCTTTCCCCCTCTTCTGTCATGAGGAGTAGGGTACCTTCGTTAAGGTCCAGCTCGAGGACCTGCCCAGAAGCCTCCCCTTCGTCCTCCCCGGGCGCTTCCAGTTCGTCGTCGGTCCGATCCAGGAGGGCCGCCATCTCCGCCCTGGTTATCGGCTTGTTGGGCAGGAACTTTCCGTTTGGATACCCCTTAATTAGACCCCGGCTGTAAGCCACAGCCACGAAACCCCGCATACCTGGTGGAATCTGGTGGGCATCACGGAAAGGAAGTTCCGCGTCTGCCATTTCTTCCGCTTCACCCCCAAGGCCCAGGGCCCGGACCAGGAGCTCGGCCACCCACACCCGGGCAGCACTCTTGCGCGGTTGCAAAAGGGATAACGAGGGGTTAATGAGACCTTCTTCCAGGGCCACGGCTGCGTATCCCCAAGCCCAGCGCGGAATAGAATTCCGGTCCCGAAAACCAAAATCCATTTCTCCTTCCCATGCCTCGGCTTGTTCACGCATTCCCTTCATACGGACGGCCATGGTGATGGCCTCGATGCGGCTGATGGGTTTATTGGGACGGAAGGTCCCGTCACCATACCCATCGATAACAGCCCGCACCCTCATTCGCGCGATGTGTCTCACGGCCCACATCGCCTGGTTCAAATCCTGAAATTCAAGGATTACCCCGCCGTGCCGGCCTTTACCCTTGAAATCATCCACCCCGTGCCACGGGCTGGCGTATACTCTACTGGTGAGAACCAGGGACAATACCAACAGGGTCACCAACAGTACCATCACACGCGCCTTGCTCTTCAACCTCACGGCTACCACCCTTTCCTCCTCAGGTCTCGTCTTTCTTCGCCAACACCGGTTTTCAGGACTTTATCCCAGGGGGGCACCCGGGTGAAGCCGGGCTTCCCAACCCTAATTATTGTCATCGTAATACCGGCCACCTTTCTGGGGGTACCAAGCATCTTTTTTTGAGACCTTTTTGAATGGAGAGCCGCGCCCGGGTAAAAGGGTGTATAAAAAACCGGGCTGGGTAAAATATCTTCAAAAGAAAGGCTCCAGGAGGAGGATGACGATGAAAGTAATAGATTCCTTTGAACAGTTCAAGGAGACCCTGGCCAGCAGTGTAGGTATAGGCAGAACCGTCGGAATGTCCGACGAAACCATTACCAACCTGGCCACACAGGTTGGGGACTTTCTGGCAAAGAGAATCAACCCTGGTAACCGGGAACAGCGCCTGCTGAAGGAACTCTGGGACGTGGGTACTGAAGAAGAACAGCACCACCTGGCCAGCATGCTTGTCAAGATGGTACGGGAGGAAACACACGGTTAGGTAAAAAGCGGCTCTCTTGCTGCTGAGCCGCTCTTTCACGTCTTGCCACACATGGCCGTACAGGCCTGTCACCCCGGGCCGGTATCGTTCATGTGTTTAGGAGCCCCGTCTTCCTTGGCCGCCCCTGTCCCATCCGGCACCCGGAGCGCGCCCTGTACTGGGGCTTCCTCCTCGAACCCCCTGGGTAGAGGTAGACCGGGCCAAAACAGCAGCATCAATGATTGAAGGGATATTCGGAGTGGGAATCTCGTTGGCACCAATATCTTACAGACAGCCAGCGCCCACCTGGAGCAAACACCCCAAGTGGGCGCGCAGGTCCTGCCGGCTCATGCTCAATGACCCTTTCTAACCTGGCACCTTCCCTGGCACCTTCCGTGATCAGTCTGGTGTGAACACTAACCGGCTTTTGAACTGCTAATCTTCTCCTTCAGAATTTCTAGCGCCTTCTGGAGTTGTTGGTCGATGGGCACACCCTTTTCATCCCGCTGAGAACGAGGTACTGCCGGTTCGTTTAGAGCTTCCTCCGTTTTTTCGTCCACCAGGCCGGTTGCTTCCAAGCCCTGTTCCTTTTGGAAGGCCCTAACAGCCCGCTCGGTCCGCGGCCCGAAGATTCCGTCCTCTGGGCCCGCGTCATAGGAAAGGTCGTTCAACCTCCTCTGCAGCCGCCAGACGTCAAGACCGATTACCCCCACTTGCAGGTTCCGGTCAAAATCCAGGGGTTCCTGATCCCGGAGCTTGAGCATCCAAGCGTGATGCCCTTCAACCACTACGTTCGGGGTCAACCCAACCCCGTCGAGGGAGGTCCCTTTAGGCGTCAGGTACTTGGCAGTAGTCACCTTCAAGCCGCCCCCATTTTTGAGACCAAAGATCGACTGCACGGAACCCTTGCCAAAGGTCTGGGTTCCAACCAGGGTTCCGACCCCGTAATCCTTGATCGCCCCAGCCACAATCTCGGAGGCACTGGCACTTCCTTTATTCACGAGAACCACCAGGGGGTAAGGAAGGCCTGGGGTTTCAGACCTGTAAACATCAGGAGCGCCTTGAGCTTTTTGAACCGTGACCACCGTGCCTTCAGGCACGAAGAGCTCAGCCACCGCCACAGCCTGGTTCAGAAGACCACCGGGATTGTTCCTCAGGTCGAGAACAAGTCCAATGATCTTTTTCTCCTCCAGTTCTTCAAGGGCTTTTTTTACGTCTGCTGCCGTGTTGCCGTCGAAGTTCGTAATGCGCAGGTAACCAAGATTACCTTCTTTAACTTCGGCCTTGACGGTTGGGACGTTGATGACAGCCCGGATGATCTCGACGTCAAAGGGCTCTGTTTCGCCGCGCTTGACCGTAAGGACAACCTTGGTGCCTGGGTCGCCGCGCATCACCTTGACAGCCTGGAGGGTAGACCACCCGACAATGCTCTTGCCGTCCACAGCCACAATCTTGTCTCCAGCCTGGAGGCCAGCGGCTGCACCCGGGGTGCCCTCCAAGGGAGCCACCACGGTGATGTAATCCCCTTCCTGGGTAATGGTGATGCCGATCCCCCCGAACTCACCTTCCATATCGAGCTCCATCTCCCGGTACTCGTCAGGGGAGAGGTAAACCGTGTACTTGTCACCCAGGGACTCAACCATCGCCTCCAGGCCGGCGTCCATCAAGTCCTCCACCTTTACCTCCCCGGTGTAATAGGCTTTTAGGTAGTGAAAGACCTGGCTGAACACAAGGAAGGCGTTATCCCCATCATCCTCAGCCCCTGCAGGACGCAGTCCAAAGGGACCGGTCGCAAAAACCAGACCCGCAATAACAGCCACCAAAACAATGCCTATGACAACCCTTCGCCTGCTGAACAAGGTGCCACTCCTTTCGGGCTCACTTAAACCATCTTTCGACTTTATCAGCTGCGATCCTGGAATTCTGAATCTCCCCTGTCATGTGCACCTTCGACAAATCTTCCCTAGATTCCTACTGGGGCGACAGCATCTTTTCTTGACAACCAAGCCCAATTAAGGCTGAAGCCCTTGAAATAGAAGGTCAACTAAGGAGGTCGCCATCTCCCGGTCGGGATACTCCCCGGTCGAGAAGGCGGAAACAATGAGGGCATGGTTGGCCCCCGTGAAGACCTTGGTCACCAGATCGGGGTCAACTGGTCGCAATTCCCCTTTTTTGACCCCCTCCTCGATGATCTCCCGGACCAAACCCGACAGTTCCTGGCGGGTCTCAGCCATCCACTGGCAGAAAGATTTACCCAATCCCCAGGCGTCTTCCATGATGAACCTGGCCTGGGACTCGTGTTCCTTCAAAAAGCACGCACTGACCTCCACAAACCGGATCAGCTTCGCCCTGACCCCGTCCTCGCAAGCAAGTTCTGCGGCCAGCACCTTCAAAAAAAGTTGGACACCTTCTCGGATCATGGCCCTGAAGAGGTCGTCTTTGCTCTCAAAGTACTCGTAGACAGTCCCTTTTCCCACACCCGCCTTCCGGGCGATCTCCTCCACGGTTGCCTTGTGAAAGCCCTCCCGGGCAAAAACCCCGGCCGCAGCCACCATAATCTGCTGGGCTTTATCGTTTTTCATTTTCAAAACCTTCGCCTCCCGCGACAGCCTGAGCTACGTGCTCACACTTTTCGCACACTGGCTTTTCACTATCAGGCTACTACAATCGACCAGCTACTGCCACAACTTTCCCATTGTGGGTGCCACAAACCTTGAATTTTCGTTGCTAGTGTTACGGCAGGCTGGCATAGCAAATTTCTGCGAAAATGCCATCGTCCACTCGCCAGGGTTGTTCCTCCACGCGCCTTTCTTATTCCTGGCCCCTTCGGGGCAGCGGCATAACCAGTCTCGTTCCGGAGCAACCCGGGCGTGCAACCTTTGCGAAATACCGCTTCCAGTTTTCATGCTTCGTGGTGCCGCCACGCCGCAAGGCGGCATGGCACACTACTACAAAAATGTCCCCACGGCGCCGGCCTTCCTTTGCAGCGCCACCCTCACCGGACCCTTATCATGAATCTCGCCGGCTCCGGGCCGCAGCCAAACTCGTTCTACGGGCTCAGACAGGTGGCTGCGGCTGGTCCTCCACCACCTGGGGTTCTTGAACTCGCTCACTGACCACCGCTCAGAAAGCCGGCGCGTGCCCGTTCGCCGGCACCCCTGGTGCAGGCTGCACCAACCGGCTCGGAGCCGATTTTCATCCTCCGTGGTACCGCTTCGGAAGCGACATGGAACACTCTTCTTGGTTACCAAGCCTGTGCTTCCATGTCACCGCTAGTGGTCTGTTCCTTACCAAACCAAGATCCCACTTCCCGATGGCGGTTCTAAACTGGGCCTTGGCCAGGTTGAAGTCGTAAAGGGCGTTCAGGGCTTCCGTCCTGGCCTGGGTCAGGAGCACCTGGGCATTGATAACCTCAAGGCTGGTGCTGACTCCCTCACGGTAACGGAGCCTGGCCAGCCGAAGGTTCTCCTCAGCTTGTTCGATAGCCTTTTCTCTAACCCGGAACCGGTCCTCGGCATTCTGGATATTCAGGTAGGCCTGCCGCACCTCGAGCTGGACACCTTCGCGGGTCCTCTCCAGCTCAGCACGGGCATTCTCAAGCTCCAGCACCGCCTGGCGGTAGGCAAAGACATTAGGGGTGTAGTACCGCTGGACTATCTCGTGCTGCAGCTCCTTGACTCCTACTTTGTCCTCGGCAGCTGCAATATCTGACCGGTTCTGGAGTGCAATCTCTACAGCCTCCTGGACATCTATCCCTTCGAAGGGCTCATACTCCAGGTCCCCGGTCAACTGGACCGGGGCATCCAGTTCCCGGCCGGTAATCCGGTTAAACTCCATCTCCGCCATCTGGAGCATCCTCTTCGCGCTCAGAAGGTTGGCCTCCACGTCGGCCACCTGCACCTCGGCTCCAAGGATATCGATCCGGGCCACCGTCCCTGCCTCGTACCTAGCCCGGGCCAGGTTAAGTTGTTCCCGGGCCTGGTCCAGGGCTTCCTCGCTGACGGCCACCATGTGTTGGGCCTTGAGGACATCGTAGTAGGCTGTTTCTACCTGGAGGCGTAAGGCAAGCCGGGCCTGTTCGTAGGCACTCTGGGCTACCATCAAGCCTCCCTCGGCCTGGCGCGGGGTAAGGTCTTTCAGTTTGGCTGTCTCGTAATCACTCACCACTTCGTCCGGAAGCCGGTCGGCGGTATATTCAGCCTGGTCAAGGCCCAACTTCGCCTGCTCAACAGCTGCCGCTGCCAACCGGAGGTCTGGACTGTGTTCTGTGGCCATTCTTACGGCCTCCTCAAGGGTAAGGTGCCCCTGGTCTTCCAGGGCCTCTTGCCCCTCTTGCCCAGGTCCTTCCAGTTGACTTGCCCCCGACCCTGGCCCCGGAATTTCATCCGAGCCATCAGCATTGGCCCGGACACCCGCCACCCCTACAGCGCTGGTCACCATGAAGACCAACGCCACCAGAATGACCACTAATCGCTTGAACATCGCATCTTCCTCCTCCACATTTCCATCAAGTTCTGGGCCCGTTTTTAGCCTGAGGTTCTTAAGAGCCGGACGAAGTGCCCTCGTTCAAAGAGGCCAACTTTCTCCTGCTCCTGATGCCAACCCGTGCCCCAATGTCCTCGAAGATGGTATAGAAAACTGGCACCACGACCAGGGTGAGAACGGTAGATAAAAGCAGTCCACCGATGACCACCGTGGCAAGGGGTGCATCAGCTTCTGCCCCTTCCCCAATACCCAGAGCCAGCGGCAGCATGCCAAGGACAGTGGTCAGCATGGTAATCAGGATCGGCCGGAGTCGCACCGGTCCAGCCCGTTTAATGGCCTCTATCCTTTCCAAGCCGCGCCTCCTTAGAATATTGATGTAGTCCAGAAGGACAATAGCATTGTTAACCACGATCCCCACGAGCATGATCGTCCCTAGGAAAGCAATAACGCTGAAGGGGCGGCCGGTCAAAAAGAGCCCGAAGGCGGCCCCAACAATGGCCAGCGGCACCGAAAACATGATGGTCAGGGGATCCACAAGGGATTCAAAACCGGCAGCCATCACCATGTAGACAAGGCAAACAGCAATCAAAAAGGCTAAGCCCAAATCGGCGAAGGACTCGCGCATTTCGCTGCTCTGACCCCCGTACTCAATCTGGTAGCCCGCCGGCAGGGCAATTGAGGAAAGCCTTTGCCTAATATCGGCCATCACGCTGCCGAGATCGCGCCCAGCCAGCTGGGCGGTCACGCTGACTACCCGGACCTGGTCTTCCCGTTCGATGGTATTGGGACCTATGGTCCGGACCAGTTCGGCCACCTCCGCCAGCTCGACGCGGGTACCACCGGGCCCGGCCAGGCTCAGCCCCTTGAGGTCCGCCAGGTCTTCCCGATGGCCCTCGGGCAGGAGGAGACGAACATCGATCTCATCCCCGTCGATTCTGTACCTGGTAGCCACCATTCCCTCAAAGGCCGAGCGGAGGCCCTGGGCTACCTGGGCCACGGTAAGGCCGTAGCTGGCCGCCTTCTTACGGTCCACCCGTACCTGAATTTCAGGCTGCCCCTCTCCAAGGCTGGTTTCCACTTCCCGGGTACCTTGCACCGCCCTGATCTCCTGGGCTACCTTCTCCGAGAGGCTGCGAAGGACCGGGAACTCATCCCCTTTGATCTTCACCACCACCGGGGGCCCGCTCAGCATTTCGCTGCCAAAACCTCCGACCTCGGTAACCTTGATCTCGGCCCCGGCAAAACCTTTAACCTTTTGCCTCAGCTCTTCCACGATCTCACTGGTGCTGTGTTGACGCTTTTCCTTTTCTACCAATTGGATGAGAACCCCACCAACTTCGGACCCGGATCCACCTTCCCCTGCCATACTTCCGGTGAAGCCAAGACTGGTAAAAACAGTCTCAGCCTCGGGAATCTCCTGGGCCACGCGTTCAACCTTCTTAACCACTTCCTCGGTGGCAGCCAGGGAGGAGCCGCTGGGAAGTTCCACCTGGATATTGATCTGGCCGGTATCCATGTTGGGTAAGAATTCGCTCCCGATCCTGGGGGCCACAAGGACGGTGAGCACAATAGAAAGGACCACCAGGCCGACCACGGCTTTCCTGTGACGTAAGGCCCAGTCCAGCACACGGCGGTAGAAACCGTCAACCAGGCCGTAGAGGGTATCAAAACCACGGGTCAAAATGTTCCTCGGCCCCCCGTCTCGCACGACCAGCAGCCGGACCGACATCATTGGAATGAGGGTCAGGGCAACCAAGAGGGAGGTCACGAGGGAAAAGGAAACCGTCAGGGCCAGTTCTCGGAACATGGTGGCAGCCATCCCACCGACAAAGATGATGGGTACGAAAACAGCGACGGTGGTGAGGGTCGACGAGGTAATGGCGTTGGTGATCTCGCTGCTGCCCTCCACTGCCGCCTGGACCCGCTCGGCCCCTTCTTCCCTGTGCCGGTAAATGTTTTCCAGGACTACCACCGCGTTATCCACCAGCATCCCGACCCCCAGGGCCAGGCCACCCAGAGAAACCATGTTCAGGGTGAGACCCGAGAAGTAAATGAGGATAAAGGTGGAGATGATGGAAATGGGAATAGCCGCCCCGATAATCAGGGTTGTCCTGAGGTTACGCAGGAAGAAAAAGAGAATTAGCATCGCCAGAAAGCCACCAACCACGGCATTCCGGACCACATCACGGATGGAGCGGTTGATGAACTTCGACTGGTCCATAACCGGTTCGATCTCGAGGCCACCCGGTAGTTCTTTTTTCAGCTCATGGAGGGTCCTAAAGACATCAGCAGCTACTCGAACGGTGTTGGCATCGGTCCTTTTTTGGATCGCCAATCCGATGCTGGGCCGGCCGTTCATCCAGCTGTACTCAGTTCTCTCCTTATACGTTTCTTCTACCCGGGCCACATCCCCGAGTTCGATGAGCCCTTTGGGGGTGTTGATGGGAAGGCTCCGGATCTCTTCGACACTCTCCAAATCACCAGTTGTCCGAACCAGGAGCCTGGAGGCACCCTCTTCAACCTCCCCGCCGGACAAGCTGAGATTTTGGGCACGTAGAGCCTGGGCGATCTGCTCCAAGGTCACCCCGTATCCCTTCATACGGCTTGGGTCCACCACTACCTGGAGCTCCCGCTCAAGCCCCCCAAACACGTCTACCGACGCGACTCCTTCTAGCCGCTCCAGGCGCGGTTTTATGATTTCCTCCGCTACCTCCTGGAGGTCGGCCAGGGAGTAGTCCCCGGACATACCCAACTGGAGGATGGGCATTAAGGACGGGTCAAATTTAAAGACAACCGGCTTCTTAGTGCCTTCCGGGAGAAAGTACTCGGCCATGTCAACCTTCTCCCGGATCTCCAGGGTAGCGAAATCCATGTTCGTACCCCAGTCGAATTCAGCCATGATAAAGGAAGCCCCTTCCAGGGACTGGGATTCTAATCCCTTGACTCTGGAAACCGTCCCGAGGGTTTCCTCCAGGGGCCTGGTAACCATTTTTTCAACCTCTTCCGGGGCAGCCCCGCTGTACTCGGTGTAAACTGCCGCAATGGGCAGGCTGATATTCGGGAAAAGGTCGAGACCCAAGCGAGTAATGGAAACGCCCCCGAGAAGCAGGAGCATAAAAATAATCATTAACACCGTCACAGGCCGGCGGATGGCCAGTTGAGACAGAGTCAACGCCCTCCACCCCCGTTTCGAATGTTAACCCTGGCACCATCCACGAGGTAGTGGTGACCAACCACCACAACCTGGTCACCTTCCTGCACCCCATCAATTACTTCCACGCTCTTGCTGTCGGCGAGACCCAGCTGGACCCGGTGTTTCCAGGCCTTGTTGTCCTTAACGACAAAAACACTAGCCTCACCATTTTCCCTGAGCACCGCCCGGGCATCCATGACAAGCACATCCCGGCTCTCGTCGGTTACTACCTCGAGCTCGGCAAGCATCCCCGGTTTGAAGATACCCTTGGGATTTTCCATCTCGAGCTCAATGGGGAAGCCTCCAGCAAGGGGGTCACTTGCCGGGTCGATCCGGGTAATCCGGGCCGGGATTTCCTCTTCGGTGGCCGACAGCACCCTCACCGTGACCACCTGCCCCACGTCCAGCTTGTTGACAACCCGTTCGCTCACCACCGCCTTGACCAGCACTGGGTCCAGGTCGACGATGGTGACCACCGGCATCCCCGGGCTGGCCATTTCGCCGGGATCCACCATCCGCGCTGCCACCGTCCCCCTTACAGGAGCGGTAATGGTAGCATTCCCCAGTTGACTCCTGGCTATTTCCAACGCGGCCCGGGCCTGCTGTACCTGGGCCGTCGAGGTTTGCTCATAGGTGGTCCTGGCTACGTCGAGCCCCAGCTTCGCCTTCTCGTACTGCTGCTTGGAGATCGCCCCCTGCTCGTACAACATCTGCATCCGTTCGTAATCAGCCAAGGCGTCCTGGTAGTTGGCCTGGGCCTGTTCTAGGCTCGACTCGGCCAGCTGCAAGGCTGCTTCAGCCTGTTGAACCGCTGCCACCAGCTCCCGGGTTTCAAGCTGGACCAAAACCTGGCCCTGTTTTACGTGGTCACCCACCTCCACGGCAACTGTGGCCACTTTACCCCCGGCCTTGGGAACAACGTTGACCTCCTGAGAAGGGGCCACCTTGCCGCTCACCTTCTGGACCAAGACTACCGTCCCCTTGCGGACCTCGGTCACCATCACCGGGACCCCTTCGGCCTGCGCTTCTTCCCCTGCACCCCTGGGTCTTCCGCAACCGCTCAGTCCCAAGATAACCAATAGGAAGACTAGCGTAAGTACAATTCCTTGACGTCTCAACCTCATAACCTCCCGTTCTAACTTCCGCTTCCGACCGACCGGTCAGTACGCCTCGATCATACCCTCAAACACGCCCAGTGTCAATGGATCCAGGGCCCTCTATGCCTGGGCCCCTGGATCCCGGGCCCCATCATCCGCAGGACACCTTCCCTGTTTCCATGATAGGGGCCTGCTCTAAGCAAGGCCAAGGATTAATCGGTAGTTGTTTTTTTTCTCCACTTCCTTCCCACCCCCCATCCCGAACACAATGCCAAGCTTTTTGGGGGGGGACCCCCACCGCGGAGCTTATAGCCGGGGCGGCTGACGCAAAGGGCCCTAAATTATTGGGCAAGTTTTCTGAATTGGTAACCTGTAGAGGTTGAATATGCTATAATTTGGAGGGGATTCAACAATGTTCCGGGAGGGAAAAAACGTGACCAAGCAGTTATCAACCCAGCTCGAGAACTTGGCGGCAGACCTGTACCACGCCTGGGAAAGAGCCGTCCCGCTCGACACCTTTTTGACCGAGGCCTTTCCTGAAGCAACCATTGCGGATGCGTACGCCATGCAGATGGTCAATGTCAAGAGGCGGGTATCTAAGGGCAGCCGGGTCGTCGGTAAAAAAATCGGTTTAACCAGTAAGGCCATGCAGGAGCTACTGAATGTGAACGAGCCAGACTACGGCCACCTTTTTGATGACATGGAGTTTTTCCCAGGCGAGGAGATTCCCATAAGCAGGTTGATTCAACCCAAGGTTGAGATGGAAATCGCCTTTGTGCTCAAGAAAGACCTGTCGGGACCGGGGATTAGCCACGTGGACGTCCTCCGGGCTACGGAGGCCGTCTTGGCTTCCATCGAGGTCATCGACAATCGTTACCGGGACTGGAAGCATCTCACCGTCCGGGATACCATCTCCGATAACGCCGGGGCAGGGCTGTATGTCCTGGGGACGGAGCTGACCCCGGTAAGCAACATCGACCTCGGCACCCTGGGTGCCGTCCTGGAAAAAAACGGGGAGGTAGTTGCTACCGCGGCCGGGGCAGCCGTGCTGGGTCACCCAGCTGTATCCGTGGCCTGGCTGGCAAACAAACTTGGGCAGCACGGGGTCTCCCTGAAGGCAGGGGAAATTATCCTCTCCGGCTCACTGACCACTGCCCTCCCGGCTGCAGCAGGTGATGTTTTCGTGGCGAAATTTGCAGGCTTGGGGTCTGTTCTGACCAGGTTCGTGTAATCCCAGGCACAGCCCCCTGTGCCATACCCCCTTGATGTGCATTTGAAAGCCATCCCTTATACGAAGGATGGCCTTCTCTTTCCTTTTCTCCAGTTTGCTGACACAGTCTAAAATCCCGCTTCTTTCTTCCTTAAAGGATTGCGGCAGAGTCATGCTCCAGGTAACACGCAGGCCGTTACCGGGAAGCAAGCAAAGCCGAAACTACCGTGGCAAGAAGTCGGGATCAGTCTTGAGTCTCCTGGGCGGTCCCGGTAACAACGATGGTACTGGCTTCAAAAATTCCGGACCTCGTAGTGCCGATCACAGTCACAATATCACCCGGCTCGAGGTCCCTGATGTCTGCGAGCCGGCCGTTCTTAATGATATAGGTGCGGTCATCGTCCACGTATACTTCCCGTAGCTGCTGGGCAGCAGAACCATTCGCCTGGATGGCCACAACCAGGATATCGGAGCGGTCCACCACGTATTTCACTGTGCCGGTAAACTGGTCGGCCGTCTCCCTGGTTTCTACGTCAATCCTGGTTGCCCAGCCGCTCGTGATCTCGAGTTCAGCCCAGTAACCGATCTGAAGCAGGTTTAACGAAGACGTTTCACCGTCTAGCTCAATCCGGGCGTCAGCCTTAACCGGGTAGGTTTCCTCAGCACCGTCGGAAGTAGCAATGGTAATGGATGAGGTTTCCGCAATGGTAATGGCTTTGATGGTACCGCTGACCTCCCTATTTACGCTTTGGGCCTCGATCTCCACAACTTCACCCTGCCTGACTTTGATCCAGATCTCATCCCCCGGCATTAACCTGGTCAGATTCGAGGTGCGGTCGTCCCTTTCGACATCCACGTCACTGCTCACCGGGTATGATTCCTTACCTTTTTCGGTTTCGATGGTCAGGATCGGGCTGTCCAGGTAGGCAACACCGACCATGGTTCCTTCGAGCTCCTTGTTGATGCTTTCAGCCTTAATGGCCACCACCTGGTCACCGCGGAGAACCAGGGTCACCTGGTCCCCGGTTTGCAGCCGGTCCAGGGAGGTGAGGGAACCGTCCTTTTCCACGGTTACACTATCAGCCACGGGAAACCCCTCACGTCCCTCGTCGGTTTCTACGCTTACGAAAGCATACGGGCCGCTGGCAAAAGCCTTGAGAATGCCGCTGACCTCGCGGGCCGGGTTCTTCGCCTCAATAAAGAGGGCCGTCTCCCCACGGGCGGTGATGGAGACCTCCTGTCCGATGTTCAGGTCTTCAACACCGGCAGCAGCCCCGTCCACGGTGACCTGGGCCCCCGTGGCCAGGGTAAAGGTACTGGTGGCCCCACTTTCCTGCGCAATGGTCAGCATCTCGGTGGTTCCCTGGACAACGGACTTGATAACCCCGGTCACCGTCCGGGTCGAAAGGTCGGAAACCTCCACAAAAACAGCCCGGCTCCCTTCGTCCAGAATGACCGTAACGTCCTCGCCCACAGAAACCTCTTCGACTGTCACCTGCTTGTTGCCCGAATAGACGGCAGCGTTCTGGGCTACCTGGATGATGGCAGTGCTGCCGTCGCCTTTCCTGATGGCCAGGCTGGCCGGACTTGTCCCAACGGCGGTAACGGTTCCGGTGATCTCGCTGTCATCCAGGGAGTTATGTAGCTGCCTGTCCACCCGGGAAAGGAGGGTGGCCATCTCGGCCCGCGTAATGGTGGCATGAGGGCGCAAGCGCCCATCGGGACCACCCTTCATAATCCCCTTTTCCTCTACCACGGCTATGTAACCCCGTGCCAGGGGCGGAATGTTCCAAGCATCAACAAAATCAAGATTCGCGTCACTCCGTGCTTCCGCTTCCCCTTCCAGTCCCATGGCCCGAACGATGTACACGGCCACCTGGTACCGCTTGGCCGAAGCCGTGGCAGCAAAGGTAGCTAGATCCTCCCCGGCAATGATGCCTTTTTCCACGGCCACCCCAACGTAGCCTTTGCCCCAGGCCGGGACTTCAGCCTCGCTGGTGAAACTCGGCGGGATACTGCTCCCGCGAACCAATGCCAGGTCTTCCAATCCCATAATGCGAACAATCATGGTGATCGCCTCTAGATTGGAAATTTGGCCGTTAGGCTGGAATGAGCCATCCAGGTAACCGTGTACCACTTCCTTGGCACTCATCCTTTCGATGGCCTTCGCTGCCCAGTGGCCGCTGATATCTGTAAAACTAGAGGCTGCAACAGTGGTGCTGAGGGTTAAGGTCAGCAGGATAACTAGGATAACCAGCAGCTTGAAGTGGAAACGAGCCAAGTACCTCTCCCCCTTTGAGCCGGTGCTGTCCCCGTAGAATCTAGTCCGAAAATGCCATCGCCCGCCTCGCCAGGGTTGCTCCTCCACTCGCACCCCTTCGGGGCTGCGGCATAACCGGTCTCGTTCCGGAGCAACCCTGGCGTGCAACCTTTGCGAAACACC
>SESX01000149.1 GCA_004367365.1 Candidatus Acetocimmeria pyornia | reverse complement strand
ACCCCTGGCCAGGGGCGCATACTTTCTGGAACGGTAAAGTATTGAAGGTCTTCAGGGCCGAGGCCCGGACCGGGGTTGAACCGGCCGCTGGACAGGTGCAGGGGCAGGGGGAGATACCCGGAAAGGTGGTAGAGGTTGACCCAGACCAGGGCTTTACTGTTGCCACTGCCGACGGTGGAGTTTTGATTTTGGAGGTTCAACCGGCGGGCAGGCGCCGAATGCCGGCCCAGTCTTTCCTTCGAGGGTATGACCTGAAACCGGGGGAAATACTGGGGGTAAGACCCCAAGAAGGTGGTTAGACTTGCAACCAAGAAAACGGATCTTTATTGGTCTGCTGGCTTTAGGGACACTGTTGACGACAGGATTGGGTGCAGCCCTCTGGTACTTCATCTCGTACCGTCCAGACCTGATCTCGACGGTCCTTCTGGTTCTGGTGGTTGGTGTCCTGTTGTTTCTGGTTCCAGTGCTGGGTCTTGGGCTCCTGGGCCTGGTTTTCAGTCTTACGGCCGAAAAAAACTTCCCTGGTCTGCGCCGTTTGATCCGGGTGACCATGGACTTTTTGTATCCCATCGCCCTCTTGCTGGGGAGGATCCTGGGTATTGATAAGGAACGCATCGAAAGTTCCTTTATTGCCGTCAACAACCGGCTCGCAAGGCTGAAAACAGGCAAAATCCATCCTACAGAAGTTCTTATCCTCCTTCCTCACTGCTTGCAATATTCCGAATGCCGTCATAAGATAACGGTAGACCTGGATAACTGCCGGCGGTGCGGCCGGTGTGTCATCGGTGAGATGGTTAAGATTCGAGACGAAATTGGGGTTCATGTATCGGTGGCTACCGGTGGTACCCAGGCCCGTCGGGTGGTGCAGGAGATGGATCCGAAGGCCATTGTCGCGGTCGCGTGTGAAAGGGAATTGGCCAGCGGGATCCAGGATGTTGGCCTGATACCGGTCCTGGGGGTTCTCAACGAAAGGCCCAACGGCCCCTGCCTTGATACCCATGTTAGTTCGGCGGCCGTAGAGGAAATTGTTCAAGATTTCTTGAAAGGAAGGTGTGTTGGATAATGCCGTTCTTGTGGCTTGGGGACTGGACTTGGATCATGATTTTGCCGGCCCTTTTCTTTGCCATGTGGGCGCAGAGCAAGGTGCAGTCTACCTATGCCCGCTATTCTCGTGTTCCGGCGCGAAGCCGGGTCAGTGGAGCCCAGGTGGCGCGCGAGATCCTTAATAACGCTGGACTCGAGGAAATCGGGGTTGAGAGGGTTGCGGGACAGCTTACGGACCATTACGACCCGCGCAAGAAGGTCTTGCGTCTTTCGGCTGGGGTATACGAAAGCAATTCCCTGGCTGCCCTGGGGGTGGCGGCCCACGAGGCTGGGCATGCCATTCAACATGATCTTGGGTACGCACCGCTCGTGGTCCGGAACCAGATTCTGCCGGTGGCCCAGTTTGGATCTGGCCTGGCCTTTCCGCTCTTCTTTATTGGGTTTATTTTCTCTAACACTTTCGGGTTCTTGATGGACCTAGGGATCCTCTTCTTCCTGGGGGCGGTAATCTTCCAGGTGGTAACACTGCCGGTGGAGTTTAACGCCAGTTCCCGTGCCTTGGAACTCCTGGAAGCGAGCGGTTTTCTGACCCGGGAAGAAGTCGGGCCGACCAAGAGGGTGCTGGATGCAGCAGCCATGACCTATGTCGCTGCTACGGCGGTGGCGGTGACACAGCTCTTGAGGCTGCTGGTGCTGCGGGGAATGAGAGACGAGTAATGGAGATGCTGGCCAGGCTTGGTGCTTTGTGCACAAACACGTAACGACCTCAATGCATGCTGGGGGGCTGTTTGTAAGAGGGGTTGAACTTGGGGTGGGAGATATGAGTGGTGGTGACCAGGCCAGGGAAATTGCCTATCTGGTTATCCGCGCTGTCATGTCCAAGGGGGCTTACGCCAACATTGCCTTGGACAATTTTTTGCGACGGAACCAACTTGACAAGAAGGCCCGGGCCCTGGCCACGGAGCTGGTTTACGGGACGGTGCGCAGGCGCAATACCCTGGATTGGGTCATCCAACAGGTGGCTGACCGCCCCTTAAAGAAAATCGAAGCCCATGTTCTGGATGCCCTGCGTCTCGGGGTTTACCAGCTTTTTTATATGGACCGAATACCTTCTTCGGCGGCAGTGAATGAATCGGTACAGCTGGTTAAAAGGTATGGTTCTCGCTCTGCGGCTGGATTTGCCAATGCCGTTCTACGTAACGTGATCAGGCAAAAACAGGGCTTGAAATTCCCATCCCCTGACGAAGACCCGGTTACCGGTATCTCCCTCGAGTTTTCTCACCCGGAATGGATGGTCAAGAGGTGGCTGGCCAGGTACGGGGTGAAAGATACCATAAAACTATGCCAGGCCAATAACCGGCCGCCCCCGGTGGTCCTGAGGACAAACCGTCTGAAAACCACGCCGGGTGAATTGATGGCTCTCCTGGAGCAAGACGGTTTTGAGGTTCAGGGCGGCAGGTACCTGGCAGAAGCCCTGACGGTGACCAGGCAGCCCAAACCCCTGAGGGAAGTTGAGGCTTACCGGCGGGGATGGTTTCAGGTTCAGGCCGAAAGCGCGATGCTGGTGGGGTACATTGTAGACCCCAAACCCGGGGAAAGGGTCCTGGATGCGTGTAGTGCCCCGGGGGGGAAGACCACCCATCTGGCGGAACTCATGGGCAACAGGGGCTGCATCCTGGCGGGTGATATTCACCGTCATAAGTTGGCTCTCGTGGAGGAGAGCTGCCGGCGCCTGGGCATTTCCATCGTTAGAACCCAACCCCTTGACGCCAGGGAACTGGAGAAAAAGTATCCCGGTTGGGCCGACCGGGTTCTAGTTGACGCTCCGTGTTCCGGTTTGGGCGTTTTATCCCGCCGGCCGGATTCGCGTTGGAAGAAAAGCCTCCAGCAGATCACAGAGCTGGCCGGACTCGCCCTTGAAATTCTAACCAGTGCTGCAGGGTGTGTTAAGAAGGGTGGCGTGCTGGTTTACTGTACCTGTACCCTTGAGCCCGAGGAGAACCAACAGGTGGTTGAAAGGTTTCTTGAGAATCGCGACGACTTCCGCCTGGACCCGGTAACCCCATATCTCCCCGGTGCACTGGCTACCCGGGAGGGAGCCGCAAAGGGTTTCCTGCAGCTTTTGCCCCATGTGGACGGGTTGGACGGATTCTTCATCGCCCGGATGGTACGAAATGGTGAGGGAGAGGCAGGTTCTGAGGGTAAAACCTCGGGTCCGAAAGGACTTTCGGCCCTGACCTAGAAGTAAAGATGGGGTTTGAGGGTGGAGGCCCTTGTTGGTATAGATTGGAAACTTCGAGGCATACTAACGGCAGCAATGGAACTGGTACGCTTTGAGACCCTGAGCGATGTTCGAGCTGGTGCACCCGGGTTGGTCCAAGGGTTTGGAGGGACGGACCTTGGAATCGAGGCCAAGCCTAAAGGATATGAGTATTGACGAACTCCGGGGTTTCTTCATTTCTATGGGGGAAGAGGGTTACCGGGCGGAACAGGTGATGAGCTGGATGTACCGCCACGGTGTGCGCAGTTTTTCCGAGATGACTAACCTGTCGAAATCCCTGCGGGACAGACTGGCCCAAAAGGCCAGTCTTGATGACCCGCAGGTACTGGCGCGCCGGGATTCCCGTGATGGGTATGCCACCAAGTACCTTGTTGGCCTCCGCGACGGAAATGCAGTGGAAACAGTGGTTCTGAGGTATTCTTATGGAACCAGTATCTGTATTTCGACCCAGGTAGGATGCAGGATGGCCTGCCGGTTTTGTGCGTCTGCCCTTGGAGGCTTTGTCAGGAACCTGACGGCCGGTGAAATGATGAACCAGATCCTGGTTGCCCAGGGGGGGTTTGGAGGTGAAGGAGACCGGATTACCCACATTGTCTTGATGGGTTCCGGGGAACCGCTGGATAACTACGTTGAAACCCTGAAGTTCATTCGGCTTGCCCACCATCCCCAGGGATTCGGTATTGGCTACCGCCGAATAACAGTATCCACCTGTGGGCTGGTACCGGGCATCGACCGGTTGGCGGGCGAAGGAATTCCCGTTACCCTTTCCGTCTCCCTTCATGCCCCCGACGATGGGTTGCGGGATCGACTGGTGCCGGTAAACCGCGTCTATCCACTGCGGGAACTGATCCCTGCCTGCGCGCGCTTCGTGGACCGGACGGGACGGAGAATAACCTTTGAGTATGTCTTATTGGCTGGGATTAACGACGCGCCGAGAGATGCCCGCCGGTTGGCGGCCAGGTTGGAAGGGCTTGTTGCTCATGTTAACCTCATTCCATTTAACCCCGTTCGGGGGAAGGCGAATAAGCGGCCGTCGGCAGAAGCGGTGGACGTTTTTCGTTCTGTTCTCGAGGAGGAAGGGGTATCGTGTACAGTGAGGCGAGAATTAGGTCTTGATATTGATGCTGCTTGTGGGCAGCTGCGCCGCCGTTACGGAGAAGATACTCAGGGCTTTGGGGAGTGACGGCACTTGATAGTAAGTGCGTATACCCACGTGGGTTTGGTCCGGGAATCCAATGAGGACAACTACCTGGTTTTGGACCTTGGACCGGGTGTACCTGGAAGGCTCCTGGCTGTTGCTGACGGTATGGGCGGAGTTGAGGACGGGGAGGTGGCCAGCGCAATCGCCATAGAAACCCTGAGGTCCAGGTTTGGAGGACGCCGAACTTCTGGATTCAATGACCCCAGTGGCACAGGTTACCCCAGTTACAGCCATCTCCTGCGGGAAGCCTTCGACGAGGCCAACCGCCGCATCTACCAGCATTCCCTGGCACGGTTGGGGCATCCCGGTATCGGGACAACCCTTACCACCCTCCTCTATGTAGAGGACAATTACCACCTGGCCCATATTGGTGACAGCCGGGCTTACCTGGTTAGGAACGGGACCATAAAACAGCTTACAGACGACCACTCTTTGGTTGGTGAGATGGTCAAGAACGGTGATCTTACCGAAAAAGAGGCGATGCGGCACCCACACCGAAACATTTTGACCCATGCCCTGGGGACAGAGGAAAGGGCCAGGGTAGATGTTTACGAATACGAGGCCCGCCCCGGTGATGTTGTTTGCCTGTGTACAGACGGTTTGACAGGTGTGGTCGGGGCTAACGAAATCAAGCAGGTGATTGCCGAAAGCGAGGATCTGAGTACGGTGGCCAGGAAACTAGCCCAGCTAGCCAACCAACGCGGCGGTCACGATAATGTCACTGTGGTGGTAGCCAGGATTCCTCCTTGATAAGAGGTGTTGGCCATGATCGGGTCTGTACTAGGTGAGCGCTACGAGATAATAGAACAGATTGGCGGGGGCGGCATGGCTGTCGTTTTCAAAGCACGCGACAAGTTCCTTGGCCGCCAGGTCGCTGTCAAGGTTTTGAAGACTGATTTCCTTGGAGATGACAATTTTGTGCGCCGTTTCCGCCGGGAGGCCCAGGCGGCAGCCAGCCTTTCCCATCCCAATATTGTGGCCATCTATGATGTGGGTGAAACCAAGGGCTTCCATTATATAGTCATGGAGTACGTTGATGGCCGTACCCTGAAAGACAAGGTGAGAAAGGAAGCACCACTGCCGGTTGGAGAGGCTGTCAGGATTGCCTGGCAGATTTGTGATGCCCTGGAGCACGCCCACCAGAACCGGATCATTCACCGGGATATAAAACCCCACAACATCCTCCTCACCAGCGAGGGGCGGGTAAAGGTGACCGATTTCGGTATTGCCCGGGCTGTCGGGGGGGCAACCCTGGTGCACACAGGAACCATCATGGGGTCTGCCCACTATTTTTCTCCCGAGCAGGCCCGGGGTGGGTTTACGGACGAGAAGTCAGACCTTTACTCACTAGGGGTTGTGCTTTACGAGATGGTAACCGGTCGGGTCCCCTTTGAAGGGGAAAGCCCGATTTCGGTGGCCATCAAGCATCTCCAGGAAAGGGTGATCCCGCCCCGTTCCATCAACCCCGGCATCCCCGAGAAAGTCGAGCGGATTATCCTGAAGACCCTGGAGAAAGACCCAAAGGCCAGGTACCAGTCGGCATCAGAAATGCTCAAAGATTTGATCGAGGTGCACGAGGAATTTAATGAAGATACCAGGGTGTACCACCGTCCTGATTACCCAGCCGGGGTGATGCCTCCCGTACCAGGCGGTGTAAAGGAGACTGACCCTCCCGGGGGACCGGACAACGAGAACCATGACACCAATGGAAATGCTGCCAACCAGGATAGAAAGCAACAAGGGCGGCGCCGTTTCTCAGTAGGTCGCCTGGTGGCTTTCATGTTGGTCGCCTTCATCCTTGGAGGTACCGGTTATGGAATCTGGTGGATTGACAACTGGTTGAATGTCCCCAATGTGGAGGTACCAAAGGTAGAGGGGCTGCACATTGTTGAGGCCCAGAAGAGACTCGCTGGAAGGGGCCTTGGGTATAAGATTGTTAACCACGCTTATCATCCCACCATTGAGGTCAACCACATTATCAGGCAGGACCCAGAGCCTGGAGACCTGGTCAAAAAAGGCAGGGATATCGAACTTGTGATCAGTGACGGCCCAAAGTTTGTTGAAGGAGGTACCCCGGATGTGACTGGGGAGCACCTCCAGGTTGCAACCATTAAGCTCGAGACATCGGGACTGCTGGTCGGCAAGGTGACCAGGGAGTACAGCGAAGACGTACCGGCCGAGTATGTCATCAGCCAGAATCCAAGGGCTGGAACCTCGGTAAAAGAGGGAACTGAGATCGACCTGGTGGTCAGCAAGGGTCCGGAGCCCTTTGAGTTACCCGACTTTACCGGTGAAACCCTAGCCAATGTACGGCAGCGGCTGGTCCAGCAGGGATTGCGCGAGGGCACCATTACAAGAGAGAAAAGTGAAGCACTGCCGGGCACGGTC
>SESX01000148.1 GCA_004367365.1 Candidatus Acetocimmeria pyornia | reverse complement strand
TGTGAAGTAAATGATAGGGGACATTTGTCACCTTATTGGCACTACAAATCCCGCCTTTTCAGGGGCCGAGAGCCAACAGATCTGCATTTCCAGCGCTGCCCCGCCTCCCAACTGTAGAAGATGGGCATGAATTTCTAAATCACAATACAACGCACCCCGATTTTTGATTTCCAACTGTTTCTTTAGATCGCTAAGCTTGCATGTGTATCTGGTAAGAGGTTCACCTGTACCTCCTTTTGTTGAACTTCTATCAAGGACCATAAACCGGTCTGTGGTGACTACTATTTCAAGGTCTTCATAGGAATTGCTCTTGCCTAAAAAGAGAGCGATAACCTTTTCATCCTTGCCTAACAGGTTCTTCACAATAAGGAAATCCTTAATCTCGATATATGGGGAACGAATTATGCTGTCAAAGTCTTGTCCGAAACAGAATCGTGCAAACAATCCCATAGCACCACCTCCTCTACAACCACCATTGTATGTGCTGAACTTCTGGGCTCCAACCCCCTTCAATTAGGGCTGAGGGCCGGAGGGTCGCATCTTTACTGAGTTTCAGGGGGCTGGACCCGCTTGGTGCATGAGGGACCGGATATCGCAGATTACATTCTAACCCCGCTTAACCCAGAGGGTTGAAAGAGGGACCAAGCGCCCTGGGCGAGGTTTTCTGAAAGACGGAGAAGAGCGGCGCATCCCGGCCAAGGGGACGGTGGAGGTACCTCCCGACGGGATCATCTCCATCCGTACCCCCTGCGGCTATGAGGCTCCTGAATCGGGGATCAAATCTAAAGCCGCGACCCCACAACACTGGGCCACGCTGCCGCGGCCTTGGCCCCTGATCCGCGGCTCCTTATACTTCAGCGAGTCCGAGAAAAAGGGGGGCTGGTGGAAGCTCGTTTTGAAGGAAAGTCCGGTAACGCGTTCACAGAGTTTCTTACCTCCCATCCAGACCTGGGAGCCCGGGTGCTTGAGCTCAACAGCCAGGGACAGGAACTCCTGGAACAAGGGAGGATAAAGCGGGCAGAACGCAAGTTCAAAGAGGCCGTCTCTCTGTGCAGTTGCGCCATCCCTGCCATCAACAATCTCGCCCTCTGCGCCTACCTCAAGGACGACTTCCGTGGCGGCATCGAATACGCCAAAAAGTGCCTCAAGTACGACCCGGAGAACGTGTTCGCCCACTCCACCTTGGCTCAGTGCTACTTCAATCTGGGGGAGAGGGCTCGGGCCGAGGCCCACGTCGAGCGAGCAGTCGCATCCTTACAGCGGCTTTCCTCCCCCCAGGCCTTGAACTTCCTGAACAAGGTGTTCGAGGCTCTGGCCGAGCTGGAATGGGACGAAAGGATCTACGAGCTTTACATAGACTACAAAGGGGAGGAAGACCTAGGGCTCGCTTTGGACGCCGTATCCTGGGTGCAGATCGGGGTAGCGGCGGCCAACCTGGGGCATCTTGCGGAGGCGGAGGGGATGTGGCAGCGGGCCTTGGAGCTGGCCCCAGATCTCCGTTTTGTCAAGGTTTACCTATCCGCCGCTCGGCATATACGTGCCGGCAGGGCTCCAGCATGCCGATTCCCCTATAGCTTCGGGTGGGAATTAGAGGAAACGCCTCCCACCTTTCCAGAGCCGCGGGAGGAGATCAAACCGGCCGTGATACAGGGGATTTGGGAGGGGGAGGACAAGCTGCGTCATGGCATTGTGGACATGCTAGCAGGCTGGGACGACCCTTGGGCCGAGGAGTTCTTGCGCCTCATGCTCATTCAGCCCGGACTCCCGGATGAGCTCAAGTTGCACGCGGCCAACGCCCTGGCAGACCGGGGCGCCATCGTTGAAGGGGAGGTATGTGAAATCCACCTGGACGGGGGAATTAAGCGGCTCAAGCTCTTCCGGGTCGATCCGGAGGCGGACCCCCCGCCGGAAGCAGTGGAGCTCTTGCTGCAAGGCCTGGAGCTGGAAGAGGCGGGAAAGCTCCCCGAGGCGGAGGCGGCTTATCTCGGGGCGCTGGAGATCTTCCCACCCCTCACCTCAGCGATGGTGGCACTAGCTAGGATCTACGAGCACACCGATCGGGACCAGGAAGCGGAGCAGCTTTTAAAAGTGGCCTTTGAGCTGGGAAACGAAGAGGCCGGGCTAGGGCTTGCGGTCCTGTACCTAAAGCAAGACGAGTTGGAGGAGGCCGCCGCGGTATTGGAGGAAGTGATCCCGGGGGAGCTCCACCAGGCGGGGGTCCCCCTGTACTGGTTCCTGCGGGGGTGGGTGCACCTCGCCCTGGGGGAGCTGGAAGAGGCCAAAGAATCCCTACAGGAGTTCCTCGATCTGACCTCGGAAGAGGAGGCCAAAGCCATCCTGGACGAGACGGGGCTGCTGGAGAGAATGGACGAACAACTCGCTCGGTTACGCGAGCTCGAAGCCCGCCGGCGGAGGCGCTACCTAAGCCGGCCTGTGCACCCCGGGATGCCCTTAAAGGAAGCCTTGGTCGGGCTTACCAAGAACCAGCTAGTGGGCGTCGCCAAGTGGCTTGGGCTCCCCTACAGCCGCCTCCGCAAGCAGGCCTTGGCCAGCCGAATCGCCCGTTACATCCAGGACTACTTGAGTGAGGTGGTCCAGGCCCTGCCGCCCGAGTCCAGGGAGGCCCTGACTTGGGTAGCCGATCAAGGCGGAAGCGTGCCCCTTTCCTCTCTTTTCGAGCGGTACGGGGACATCGAGGAAGACAGCATCGACTGGCAATGGGAGTTCCCTTCCTCCATCGTGGGGAGATTGCAGCTCGCCGGGCTCCTGCACGTGGGCAAGGTCGCTTCGGGCGAGGAGCTCGCCGTGCTCCCCAAGGAAATCATTACCCGCCTGCCGTCGAACTGAAGCCTTCTCTCTAGCCGACTTGCCCACTCTCGGGAGGAAGGGGCGGCTGATCCGTCTCCTCCATTAGCGGGCTGGCCCCATCCGGTACAGGACAGGTGGGATACTGTGGTCGTGTTCAAACCTCGCTTTGCGCAGAGGCCTGAAGAGATGACCCCGCCGACGGGGGTGTCCGATCGTCTAAAGAGAGAGGTCCGTATTACCGCCAAGGGGACGGTGGAGGTACCTCCCGACGGGATCATCTCCATCCGCACCCCCGGGGGCGTGGATATGGTATCTTCTCAAGTGCGCCGCACGAAAAAACAGAGGAGGGCCCCCTTAGTCTTCCTTTCTTTCCTGAGATTCCGTTCCCCCGTCAATCTGCTGCGGCCTGTCCTTTTTTGGTAAGTTAAGTCCAATTGCGCTCGCTATGCCCTTTAAATGCACCTCCACTTGGTCGCCTACAGTCTCCTTCCAGACAGTTCGAACCGCCTCAGAGAACGCTTTTTGAGTCTCCTCATGACTTCGCTCAAACACCTTCGTTTCCTTAAGGATCTTCTTCAGCCATTCAAGCTCCTGGGGGTTCCTGCGATCAAGAATGGAAAGGAACCACCGCCTCACAATTTCGTCGAACTTTCCCTCTTCCTCCAGTACTTTGGATTCTATGAGCTCTATCCCGTAAAGCTCCAAAAGATTTGTGCTGTCTTTATCAGCCTCATGAATCAGCATATCTCTGATGTCCCTTAGCAAAGTTACTCGCAGATGCTCTTTTAGTAGTTGACATATACGACTCCATTGATTCTGAAGTTCAGAAGGGACAGTCGAGCCTTGGAGCATGCGTTTTGCATGATCGAGCAGGGCACTGTAGAAGGGATGCTCTAACTCAGGCGGTTCACCTTTCTCCATCAAAACAATCACGAGTCTTAACAGTGGCCCTGGTGTATCCAGCTCATGTGCCCATTGTTCCTTAGATGCCGTTTGCAATCCCTTCTGCAAAAACTCTATAAGGCGTTCTCTGACCTCCTCCACTCGTGAGAGTTCCATGGCCTGTAGGTACAAATCAGCTAGTTCTGCATTGAAGGGTTGAATAGCCTTCACCAAACTGCTATTTTGTATGTGTTGCTGGAGGAGCTTCTTCAGGACTGTCTCTTGTAGATTATCTTTAAGGAAGCGGTAGTGCTTTACAACGAAGTCAGCGGAAGGATACCCCTCGGTAAGCTCTTTTTCCACCAGGTAATTCAGTACGCTAAAAATGAAAGGCTTTACTTGGTCGGCTTTTTTAGCCGTCTGCAGGAGGGTCTCGCTCCTGCGGAATTCCTTTGTTAAGTCAGCAAGGTGCCGGACAATATTTTTGGGACGTCTTTTAAGTACTGAGTGGTACAATCGAAGGCCATCTTTCGCTCGAGATCCTTGAGGCATAGACGCGAGTTTGGCCTCTGGATTATGTTCCAGCATGAGTAAGACACACAAGCCGATAGCTTCTTCATTACTGCTGGCAAAGTGCATACAGTGAAGCAATCTGCCTTGCTCAGCCAAGCGCTTGAGTACCCGGGAGGTGGTTCGGACCTTCTCCACGTCTAGGTAGAGGAGAGCTTTTAGGCAACCTATAATTTCTGCAGGCTTCACTTTCTGCGGATTCTCTAATCTCTGTCTGACAGCGTCAACAAATGGAGACCAATCCCAACCCTTCTTAGCCAGTACACGCACAACTTTTGCATAAAGCTCGTCAAGTTCCGCGTTTAAGCACAGATCGGACAGCCGCTTCACCACTTCGCCTGCACTAGCCTGTGGCCCAAGCTGCAGGAGCAACTCGTCCTCCAGCTGCACCGCTGCTCGTATGACTTCTACATAAAAGGCAGCATCACCGGGAATCCGGAATTCCTGAAACAACTTCTCCCTGCCTGATCGTTGAAACTCATGAAGCAAAAGGACTAGGCCCTTGGTCCAGTCATCAACCCTTGCAGTATATACCCCTTGCTTTTGCTCTTCTTTCCCTATGGCAAGTGGAAGTTTAAGATTATTCAATAACGATTTGCCTAGCATCTCATATCGATTCCCTGATTTTTGTAAGAGGGTGACCAATCCTTTTCCGGCTTGTTCATCTAAGTCGGACCATTCGGCTTTTTGAGCATCATCGATCAACTGTTGCCAAATGACTCTCCAGTCTGGTGAGTCGTCTCGAGCTAAATCGCGTAAAGCCAAAGCTGCTTTAGCTATGGCCAAGGGATCTCTAGCGACCCAATCGTTCAGCTCGTTAAAAATCTCCCGCTCAACAACTGTGAAAAAGGCTTCTACGGGAACTTTCTCTTGAAGTTCTTTCAACCGCTTTCCGTTTCCGAGCTGCAGGGCCTCTCGAACCTCGTCTCCGATAAGAACTTGCATGGCTTTGTCAACTTCGACATTGAAGTAAAGCGCTGCTAAATGCTCCTGGAGCCTTGCGGCATGTTTAAAGAATCGCTGGGCATCTTCCCCTAATAACTCTTCGTACCGATTAACAAGAACATCCTCGGGCCCGTGCTTTGCAATAAGATCGTGGACAGCAAGCACATACCAGCACTGCACCGGGAGTGGGATTGCTTCTCCCTCATCAATGTACTGTCTAACACGGTGATAAGCTCCTAATTGATTAATAAACAACTTAACTTCTCTGGGGGTAGGAGGGCGATGATTATCTATTCTCTTGGCATCAAAGATTCGATATATGGCATGCAAATCACCTCGGTAATGCTGAAAATGATTGGGAAAAGCTTTTTTAAGTTTGTTAATAAAGAAATACCGCCAGTCAGACGTAATTGGGAGCGGGACGTGAAAGCGGATTTGAAAGGTTTTCTCGACAAATTCATCTGCGAGAGTCCTTTGTGTTGTTTCCTGTCCGCCTTTTTCCTGAGAATCCTCCCTCCAAAGTCTCTGAGGAGTATCAGGGGCAAAGGGAACCAGTAACCAAAGGCGTTCAGTCCATTTTGGCTGCTGTGTCGACTCTTCCCACTTGAAGAAAGGTCGTAAAGTAGCCCAAATCTTAAGGGCGTCTTCTGTGCTTACACGATCGAGGTTATCTACTACGATAATTAATTTCCGGTCATTTCCATTCAAAGCTTCCTCCGTAGCTTCCTTAAAGACAGTTTGAAACTCGATCGATGTAGGATCAGGTGTCTCATATACTAAATTTTCCACTGGCTTTCCTGACAACAGTAAAGACGCTATATCCGTATGAGGAATTTCATTTCCTGCAAACCACGCTCGTATCCGAGGAAAGCGCCAAGACAACCCCCATATAAGGATCAATCCCGCAAAGGGGAGCAACAATATGGTAAGACCAACAATCCACGCCTGCATTTCGAATGGCCAATTGGCTATGACTGTCTTGCCGAGAGTTAGCAAACCCAACCCTATAGGCACAGGCATTGCCAAAAATGCCATGATAGTACCTGCCCGAGTAAACCGGGGAAAGCTGCGCGTAGTGCGAACTCTCTTTGCAATCTCCTCTTTTTTCTTCAACCATTTATTGCGATCGCTTAGCCAGCGCTTATCTAAAAGCCAGTCAATTAAGCGTTCGAGAAATGGCCTTCGAAGAGGATCTCCTTGATGCCCCCAAGCATCAAAGACAAAGAAGACTATTTCCGTATTATCCTTAAACTCCCTTTCTAGAAGTCTCACAACCGTTGATTTCCCGCTCCCCCAATGACCGATGAGGGCAATTGCTTTACCTCCCTTCCCGTTATTGATGAGCTCCGCAATTGCTTCTGCGATGCATTGATGCGATCCGAACGCATCATGATCTACAGGAAGGTCATCTAAAAGGCGTGTAGGACACTTCTCGTGCACGCTTTCTCCATCCAAAGCGATCTTGTTTCCTTCCGCCATGGCGTTAGAGTACCCCAACTCTTTAAGCTTAGTCCATCTTTGTCTCAACTACAAACCAGGCCCACCGCGCGCGGAGGTCCTGCGCCTTGGGGTCTACCATCGGATTTTGTGAGGGGACAGCTGATGAAGATCGCCTTGGGGTTAGATGCTGTATCGCATGCAACCTTCTGAGGTCCTAGAAACCAGGTAAGGCCGCCCCGAAGGGTACACTGCGCGGGCGTTAAGAAGCGGCTTCCGGACCCCTACTATCCACGTAGCCTTCCCC
>SESX01000147.1 GCA_004367365.1 Candidatus Acetocimmeria pyornia | reverse complement strand
CGCCTATGCCATCAATGAAGACGGTATTGTGGAAAAAGCCGACATTGTTACCCCGACGGCACATAATGTTGCCAACATGGAGCAAGACCTGAGGGAATTTGTCCCCAGGGTCCTGGACCTGGACCCGGAAGAAGCCACCCTGCAGTGTGAAACAGTGATCAGGAATTATGACCCCTGTTTTTCCTGCTCGGCCCATTTTCTTAAGTTTAATGTCAGGCGGCAAGACCCAGAGGGGCGGGGTCCAGGCGCAAAATGAAAACAGTGGTGGTCGGGTGTGGGAACCTCCTGGCAGGTGATGACGGGGTGGGTATCCACGTCGTCCGGGAACTGGCCCCGCACCTGGAAGAGGTGGAAGGGGTGGACGTGGTTGAGGTGGCAGCAGGTGGGATGGGCCTGCTCGATGTCCTGGTGGGTTACCACCGGGCGGTCCTGGTGGACGCCACCGATGGTGCCGGTTCCCGACCCGGGGAGGTCAGGATGATCCGCGAGGAAGAAATCAAGACCGGAGGTTTCCGCACCTGGTCGCTGCACGGGTTCGGCCCCGCCGAGGCCCTGGCCCTGGGAAGAAAGGTCATCCCGGGACTGCTGCCTGGGGAGGTTGTGATCATTGGGATTGAAGCTTCAAGAAAGGATGGTTTGGGCCGGGGTTTAAGCCCCGAGGTAGCCGCAGCTGTACCGCGGGCCGCAGGACTTGTCCTTAAGGTTCTGGGGGTGGTGCGGTAGGAAGTTTACCGGCCTGGGCCGCTCCGGTCCAAGACCGGTTCTGGCGCAGGCTGAAGCTGTCTGGTCATCCGCCCCGTTTCGGGGCGATGGTTTTTTGACCCGGGGGTGGAAGAAGATGCATGAGCTGGCCTTGATGCAGGGTATCCTGGAACAGGTGGAACAAAAGGTGGTTGAGCATGCCTTGAAGAAGGTTACCAGGGTCAAGCTGGTAGTGGGGAAAATGACCGCTGCCCTACCGGATGCCCTGAGATTCTGTTTTTCGGTTCTTACCGAGGACGGACCCTGTGCAGGCGCAGAACTTGAGATTGAGGAAAGGGAGATTGTTGCCGCCTGCTCAGACTGCAAGGAGGAATTTACCGTCAGGGGGATCGATTTTCGCTGCCCCAGGTGCAACGGGAGGAATACCCGGGTGGTCCAGGGTAATGAGCTCTATATTGATTTTATCGAGGGGGAATAGCCGCACCGGCGGCGAAAAACCAGAAGGGCGGCTGGCCCGGCCGGCTTCCGGGGAGCCGGGGCGCGCAGGGAAATCAATTCGGGATGTTCAGAACAGTAGAAGGGGTGCGGGAGATGTCGAAGAAAGTCGAAATGAAAACCAGGATCCTGAAGACTAACGAGGACTGGGCGGGAAGAAACCGCGAGGTTCTGGCCGGCAAAGGGGTCAAAGCTCTGAACCTGATGAGCTCACCGGGTTCGGGCAAAACCACTATCCTGGAACGTACGGTTGAATCCCTCCGGGACGAGATCCGCTTGGGCGTGATCGAGGGTGACCTTCAGACCGAACTGGATGCAGAAAGAATCCGCAGGCTGGGAATCCCCGTCTACCAAATTGAAACAGGCGGGGGATGCCACCTTGATGCCGAAATGGTGGCCAGGGCCATGGAACAATTACCCCTGGAGGAAATTGACCTTTTGTTCATCGAAAATGTGGGCAACCTTGTTTGTCCGGCTGAGTTTGACCTGGGTGAAGACCTCAAGGTGATGGTGGCAAGTGTTACCGAGGGCCATGATAAGCCAGCCAAGTACCCGTTGATGTTCCGGGAAGCGTCGGTGATCCTGGTAAACAAGATGGACCTGGTCTCGGCTACCGACTTTGACATGGAGGCTTTTGCCCGGGACGTTGCCAAGATCAACCCCAAGGCCGAGGTTTTCTGGGTCTCAGCCAAAACAGGCGCGGGGTTTGAGGAATGGTGTGAATGGTTAAAGGGGTACGTCAAGGGGAAACCCTGAAGGTCTGCAACCACATCCTCATCGGTGGAATCGTGCAGGGGGTCGGGTTCCGTCCCTTCGTGTACAACTTGGCTGCCAAGTACGGCCTCCGCGGCTGGGTGAGAAACTCGCCTGCAGGCGTGGAGATGGACGTGGAAGGGGACCCAGGAACCCTGGATGACTTTTGCCGGGAGCTGCAGCACAATCCGCCCCGCCTGGCCCGCATCGAGTCCTTTCGCCGGACCAAGGTGCCGCCGCGGGGGTACCAGTCTTTCAAGATTGTGGAAAGTGAAAGGGCCAAAACCCGCCAGGTCCTCGTTCCTCCCGATGTGGCTGCCTGTGCAGAGTGCCTCCAGGAGGTAGGGGACCCTTCGGACCGCCGTTACTTGTATCCCTTTACCAACTGTACCAACTGCGGCCCCCGCTTCACCATTATCGAGGGGATTCCTTACGACCGGGAACGAACGGCCATGAAGGTCTTTGCCATGTGCCATGAGTGTCTTTCCGAATACGAGAGCCCAGCTGACCGCCGGTTTCATGCCCAGCCTAATGCCTGTCCCCGGTGCGGGCCAGAGGTTACCCTGGTGGACCGCGAGGGGGTCAGGGTCAAGGGGTCCTGGGTGGAGGTGTTGACCTCCTTGATCCTCGAGGGAAAGATCGTGGCCGTGAAAGGGTTGGGTGGGTTTCACCTGGCCTGTGACGCGCGGTCGGAGGAAGCGGTAGAAAAACTCCGCCGGCGCAAACACCGGCCGGACAAACCGCTTGCAGTGATGTGCCGCGACCTGGCCGCGGCCAAGAAGTACTGCCAGGTTGACAAAAGGGAGCTTGAGGCCCTAACCTCGCCCGAGGCCCCGATTGTGATCCTGGCGCGCAAGGAAGGAGAAAGGCTTGCCCGCGGCCTGGCCCCCAAGATGAAAACCCTCGGGGTCATGCTGCCGTATACACCCCTGCATTCCCTCTTGTTTGACGACCGTCTTGAGGTCCTGGTCATGACCAGTGGGAACCGGAGTGAACTTCCCCTGGCGGCAAGCAACCAGGAGGCTTTAGAGGACCTGGGTGAGATTGCCGACTACTTCCTCCTCCACAACCGCCGGATCGTGAACCGCTGCGATGATTCGGTAGTGCGCGTGGTGGGTGGTGAGGTGCACCCGGTGCGGAGGTCACGGGGGTATGTACCCAGGCCTGTACCGGTTCCGAACTTCGCTAAAGGCAGTGGTTTTTGCGTTCTGGGAACCGGAGGTGAGATGAAAAACACCTTCTGCCTCCTCAAGGGTTCAGAAGCCTTCCTGGGTCCCCACATTGGGGAGGTCGGTTACGAGGAGACCTTGGCCCACTACCGCTCTGCCCTGGAGAGGTTAACCAACCTTCTGGAGGCGGAACCTTCCGTGGTGGCCCATGATCTCCATCCAGGCTACCGTTTGACCCGGATCGCAGGGGAGCTGGGCCAGGGGAAGGAGACGAGAACCGTTGGGGTCCAGCATCACCACGCCCACCTGGCTTCCTGCATGGGGGAAAACGGGCTCGTAGGTGAGGTGATCGGGGTCATCTGTGACGGAACTGGCTATGGGACTGATGGGAAACTCTGGGGCATGGAGATCCTCTCCGGGGGGTATGCCTCCTTCCGCCGCCATTACCACTTGGCCTATACCCCGATGCCGGGCGGGGAGGCGGCCGTGCGCAACCCCTGGAGACTGGCGGTGGGGTTTCTTGGCCACCATTTCGGTTCAGAAGGGTTCATGCTTGCCCGCGAGGTGTTTCCAAAACGCAGGAAGGAAATCGAGTTTTTGCGCCGCCAGATGGAGACCGGCTTGAACTGTCCTGATACCTCTGGGTGCGGGAGGCTCTTTGACGCTGTTTCTGCCATTTTGGGCCTCTGCGAGGTGGCAACTTACGAGGGACAGGCGGCCGTTGAGCTGGGGGAACTGGTTCTGGATCTGGAAGGTGATGGAGTGGTTTACCCCTTTCATCTTGGAAAGGGGACCATCGACCCCACCGGGCTCCTCCGGGGGGTGGTCGAGGACTACCTGGATGGTGTGGACCCGGCCCTGGTTGCTTTCAGGTTTCACGCCACCGTGGCCCGGATGCTGGCGGAGGCCGCGCTCGAGACCCGAAAGGAGACAGGTCTTGACACGGTAGTGCTCAGTGGGGGTGTTTTCCAGAATCCTGTTCTTTTTAGTGGACTCAAGCAGCACCTGGAGGAGGCGGGAATGGAGGTTTACTACCACCGCCTGGTTCCTGCCAACGATGGTGGTCTCGCCCTTGGCCAGGCACTGGTTGGCCGGGCGAAGGTGGGAGGTGACTGAGGTCGATGTGTCTGGCTGTACCGGCCCAGGTAGAGAAGATCGAAGGTGAGACGGCGGTTGTCAATCTCTCCGGTAACCGGCAGAAGGCGATGGCCAGCCTGGTCCCTGATCTAAAACCGGGAGACTGGGTGCTCCTGCACGCCGGTTATATCCTGCAGAAGATCGACGAGAAGGAAGCCCTGGAAACCATCAAGCTCCTGGAGGAAGTCTATGGAAATCCTGAAGAGGTTTAAAGACCCACATCTGGCAAGAAGGATTATTGAGGGCCTGAATGCCGCCCTTGGTGGACGGTCCCTCCGGGTGATGGAGGTCTGCGGCACCCACACCATGGCCATTTCCCGGACCGGGATCCGCAGCCTCCTGCGGGGACGGATCGAACTTGTCAGTGGTCCCGGTTGTCCAGTTTGTGTTACCGATGTGGCTGACATTGACCGGATGCTGGCTTACGCCCGCCTGAAAGATGTCACGGTGGTTACCTTTGGTGACATGATAAGGGTGCCGGGCACGGAAACCTCCCTTCTCGGGGAGAGGACCAGGGGGGCCGACATCAGGGTGGTCTACTCTCCCCTGGAGGCTGTACAGATGGCCAAGAACCTCCCGGACCGGAAGGTGGTCTTCCTCGGGGTCGGCTTTGAAACCACGGCACCGGTGGTGGCCCTCGCCCTTGAGACGGCCCGGCAAGAGGGGATCGGCAACTTCTTGGTCTATTCTGCCTTCAAGGTGGTTCCCCCGGCCATCAGGGTCCTTCTCGAAGACCAGGAAATTGCCCTGGATGGGTTCTTGCTGCCCGGTCATGTCTCGACTGTCACTGGGAGCCTGGCCTTCGCCTTTATCGGCAAGGAGTACGGCCTGCCGGCGGTGGTGGCCGGGTTTGAAGCGGTGGACATTCTCACTGCCTTGCATCGTTTGACCGAGGCCCACGACCAGGGCCGGAGCGAGGTTATCAATGCTTACACCCGTGCGGTAAGGGAGGACGGGAACCCGGCGGCCCGGGAGATTCTTGAGAAGTGCTTCGAGACGGTGGATGCCCGCTGGCGTGGGATCGGCAAGATACCTCAGAGCGGGCTCAAGCTGCGCGAGGCTTACGCGGCCCATGATGCCGAAGAGGTCCTTCCGGTATCCCTTACCACGCCTCCCCGTGAGCCGGCGGGCTGCCGGTGCGGCGAGGTGCTGAAGGGAAAGCTGGTTCCCCCGGGGTGTCCGCTCTTCGGCAGGGCCTGTGTTCCGGAAAGCCCGGTCGGGCCGTGCATGGTATCCAGTGAGGGTTCCTGTGCCGCGTACTACCGGTACGACCGAGGGGAGGGAAGAAGGGCATGAAGGGTTACAACGAGGGAAAGGTAACCCTTGCCCACGGTGAAGGGGGCCTTGCTACCCAACGGCTCATTTCAGGCTTGATCCTTAAGTATTTCGACCATCCCGCCCTTGTCCGGCTCGATGATGCGGCAGTGTTGAGCACGGAAGGAGGGGGCGAGGGTTGTTCACTGGCTGTCACCACCGACTCCTTTGTCGTCAAACCCTTGTTTTTCCCCGGTGGTGACATCGGGAAACTGGCTGTCTGTGGTACCGTCAACGACCTGGCTGTCTGCGGAGCCCGGCCCAGGTACTTGACCGTGGGTCTCATCCTCGAGGAAGGCTTTTCCTTAGAAGACCTGGAAAGGATCTTGAGTTCTGTGGCCCGGACTGCTGCGGAAGCCGGTGTTTCCATTGTCGCCGGTGACACCAAGGTGGTGGAAAAGGGGAGTGCTGACCAGGTCTTTATCAACACCACGGGGGTTGGGTTCATACCACCGGGAACCGCCCTTGGCTACGAGAGGATCCGCCCTGGGGATGCCGTTGTGATTAACGGGGGCGTGGGTGAACACGGCCTGGCTGTCTTGTCCCAGAGGGAGGGGTTGTCCTTCGCAACCCCCATCGAGAGTGACTGCGCGCCCTTGAATGGTTTGATCCAGGGGGTTTTGAACCGTTTTGGGGAAAGGATCAGGTTTATGCGGGATGTGACACGGGGTGGTGTGGCCACCGTGGTGCAGGAGGTGGCTGCCGCCTCTGGAGTCGATTTTGTCCTGGAAGAGGAAAGACTACCTACCAGCGCGGCCGTGGTGGGTGCCTGTGAGATGCTGGGCCTCGATCCCCTCTACCTGGCCAACGAGGGTAAGGTGCTGATGGTGGTTGACCCGTCGGTGGCCGGGGAACTGGTTGCAGCCTTAAGGGGGGAAAGGTACGGGAAAGAAGGGGCAGTTATCGGGTATACCGCACAAACCCGGGGAAAACGCCAGGGCCTTGGGGGTGAGGCCTTTTTGAAAACCGCTCTCGGGGCAACCCGGCGGCTGGATCTTCTGGACGGGGAGCTACTGCCGCGTATCTGCTAGGGGACGGCTGGGGTTGGAAGTCTGTGGAACCAGAAGGAATCCGGGTTACCGGGGAGAATCTCTTTAGTGAGAGGATTCACAAGAGCGGTGGCGCTGGTTGTTGCGCGGTTTCCATAAACTTTTTCTAGTGCTTTTAGTTGAATAACCTTTGGTTGGAGAGGGGTTTGTGTAAGGATTTGCCACAAGCAGGTCTAATGCCACAGGTCGTGATAGGGGGTTGCCTATCTTGCACCAACCTCGTACCCAGTTTGTGTTATTCTGATGATACTGAGGACAAAAAACCCAACTGGCCGATACATTGATCAGGATGCTCACGACAGGATTCTTTTGTCGCAGGGTGCCTTTAGAACTGAGCCAGGTCAGCGGCGGTGGTGTTGAGATGGGACCACCACCCGAACGAGTG
>SESX01000146.1 GCA_004367365.1 Candidatus Acetocimmeria pyornia | reverse complement strand
ATTTTCTTCGTCAGGGTGGTCACCAGGACCCGCTGGTTTGCGCCAACTTTCCGCTTGATTTCAGCCAACAGGTCGTCGATCTGGCCCCGGGTCGGGCGGACGTGAACCCTGGGGTCCACCAGCCCGGTGGGACGGACGATCTGTTCCACCACCTTATCCGACTTCTCGAGTTCGTAAGGACCCGGGGTGGCAGAGACATAGAGGACCTGGTCGACCCTTTCCTCGAACTCGGAAAAAGTCAGGGGCCGGTTATCATAGGCTGAAGGCAGGCGGAACCCGTACTCTACCAAGGCATCTTTACGGGACTTATCCCCTGCGTACATCCCCCGGACCTGGGGGATGGTAACATGGGATTCATCAATCACCAGGAGGTAATCCTCGGGGAAGAAGTCCAAGAGGGTATAGGGCGGCTCTCCCGGTTTCCGCCCCGTCAGGTGGCGGGAGTAGTTTTCCACGCCGGTGCAGTAACCGACCTCCCGGAGCATTTCCAGGTCGTACCTGGTTCGCTGTTCCAGGCGCTGGGCTTCCAGGAGCTTACCTTGGCCACGGAGCTCCTGGAGCCGTTCCTCCAGTTCCTCCTCGATGGTTTGCAGGGCCCTTTCTAGTTTAGACCGCGTCGTAACGTAGTGGCTCGCCGGAAAAATAGCCACATGGTCCCGCTCTGCCAAAATCTCACCGGTTAAGGTGTCGATTTCGGTAATCCGGTCCACCTCATCCCCAAAGAGCTCCACCCGGACCGCCCGCTCGGTAAAAGAAGCGGGGTAGATCTCTAACGTGTCGCCGCGGACCCGAAATTTCCCCCGGGTGAAGTTGATATCATTTCGCTCGTAGTGAATATCAACCAGCTTGCGCAAGATTTCGTCCCTGTCCCGCTGCATCCCGACGCGCAAAGAAAGACAGAGACTGCGGTAGTCTTCCGGCGAACCGAGGCCGTAAATACAGGAGACACTGGCCACAATAATCACATCCCGGCGCTCAAAAAGGGCACTTGTAGCCGAGTGCCTCAGTTTATCGATCTCATCGTTAATACTGGTGTCTTTCTCAATGTAGGTATCAGTCTGGGGCACATAGGCCTCGGGTTGGTAGTAGTCATAATAACTGACAAAGTACTCCACCGCGTTGCGGGGGAAAAACTCTTTGAACTCGCTGCACAACTGTGCAGCCAGGGTCTTGTTGTGGGCAATAACCAGGGTCGGCTTTTGGAGCTCCTGGATCACAGAAGCCACCGTAAAGGTCTTCCCACTGCCGGTCACCCCCAGGAGAGTCTGGCCTTTTTTACCCTCCTTGAAACCGCGGCTCAGTTCCTCGATGGCCTTGGGCTGGTCTCCCCTCGGTTTAAAATCCGAAACAAGCCTGAAACCCACCTTCACCACCCCTTGGGAACCGGCTGAAGTAAGCTGAACGCTGCCAGTAATCACAGCCCGGTCTAACCCAATCATACCGTAACCAATTATACCGCAGCCAATAACATTTGCAAAATACCAACCCACCGGCAAAGATCCTGGTCCAGGCCGGGCTTTCTCCTTCAACGGTAAACCCCGCTTACAAGGCGAGGTGCAGCAACACAGGTCCGGATGCGGCCCACGGGTCCGGTGTTCAGCATCCGGCCGTGCGGGGGCCGCAGGCCTGGGCAGTTACAAGGCCTGCTATTCACCCGGCCATACCCTAACCTCCATTCCGGCCTCGGTTTGTCAACCGGCCCAGGAGCCTCTGGAAAAAACCCTGGTGCCGGAACTCCACGTAGTTCTGCGCATCCTCCGAAGGTACCGGTATAAACCCGAAATCGAGCAGGGTGCGCCCCTTCCCCACCAAGCGGTGGGCCTGAGGTTTCCCGTTGCGCCGGACGGTTAGCCAGGCCGTTCCCCCCGCCTCGGCAAGAAGCTGAGTCAGGTGAGCCGGACCGCCAACCTCCTCACCGTTAACCTCCACCACCACATCCCCCTTGCCAAGGCCTGCCCGCTCGGCGGGGGCTCCAGGCACCAGGTCCATCACCCGCACCCCCTGTTGGGGCGCAGTGAAATACGGACGCCCGTCCATCTGGCCGCGCCTTCCCAGAAGGACGACGGCCTCGTGGCCAAGGGCAGCGTATACGGCAGCCAGGAACTGGTAGATCCATCCCGCTGACGACAGGACCCCAACCACCAGCAGGCTGACACTGTAGGCGGCAAGCCAGAGGGAACTGCGGAGGGTCTTTTCCCGCGGGCGGCAGGTAACAGCGACATCAGAATACCCCAGGGCAGCAGCCACCGGAAACATGACATAGAGAATATTTTCGGCTTCGGGGAGAGCTTCCTCCGGCTTGATTAGAGGCCACCAATCCGGCATGTTGATTGACCCGGGGGGCAGCTCCCCGTTAGGTAAACCTACCAGTACAAGAAGGATAACGGGTACCGGCCAGAAACGCTGCAGGGCAAATCCACCTACAGTTTTCCCTGCATTGTTCTTGATGTTCATGGGGGTTGCCCCAAGGTGACCCGTGAAGAGAATCAGAAAGCTTTCAACCACATGCAGAACAGCCACCAAGGCAATTACCGCCGGGACGTTGACATCAGGAAAGCCAAAAAGGAGGCTGCTGATGGAAATCAACCCACCGGCATATGAGAAGCACATAAAGCGCGGGTGGATGGTCATGAGCAGAAGGGCCACCAGCAAAAGATAACCGGCTCCCAGGCCGGCAACGGTTACCCCCAGAAGAACCAGGAGGAAGCTTCCGAAGACACCCCCGGCTATCCCCTGGACCACGGCTCCCACGGTCTGGGCTACCGGGGAGTTTTTGGCCACCCCGTAAAGGCTTTGTTCCAGTAGCGCCAGGCGCCTGTACTGGATCCCAACCAAGATTACCACCAGCCAGAAAACAATGGCCATCCGTGGGTCTACCAACAGCATGGGGATCATGCGCAAGATGGCAATCCCTATTTCGGCCACTGGAAACAAGGAATTCATCTCCCTCGTTTAGTTTCCAACTTCAGAAACAAAAGCCTCCTCTGCAGCCGGCCCTTTCAGCCGCTCCGAAACCGTGCTCTGAAACCTGACCTCTCTTCCTAGACCCGCCAAAACCACGTCCGACATACCTTTAAACCACCCGCATTCCACTCAGGTCAAGAACCAAGCCCAGATCCAGGGCGAAATCCACCTTTGTGCCCCCAAGCTCCGGCCTCGGAAGGATGCCAACCATCCCACTCCGCCCCCCCGAGCACCCCTTGCTTCGGGTTCAACATTTTCCTCGCTGCTCGGCTCTGAGCCAATGGATGACGCGCAGAAAGGCTTCCAGATTGTTGGCGGCCCCAGGTCTCTGAGGCCGCCGTGCATTTAACTTATTCTCCTCAATCCCCACGTCACACATTACCATTGTAGCCCATCCGAATCCGTTTGACAACCGAACAGAGGGGGGGAGAGCAGCCGCCAAGTACAGCGCGGGAATCTTCCAGTCTCAGGTTAGTCACCCGTCTCGAGCCGGCGGCCATGCCACCTTGTGGCGCGGCGGCACCAGCAGCCACCGCGAGTTTGTGGCTGCGGCCCTGAGCCGCCGAGGTTCATTACAACTATACGGTGAGCGTGACGACCCGAAGGAAGGCCGGTGCCATCGGGACAGTTTCGTAGTAGTGCTCCATGCCGCCTCAGAAGCGCGGGCACCACGAAGCATGAAAATTCGAAGCTGTCTTCAGCGGCCCCTTGATCAGGTAGGATCATGAATTGCACGCCCGGGGTGCTCCGGAACAAGACCGGTTATGCCCCAGCCCCGAAGGGCCGAGGAATATGGTTATAACCATCCCAGCGGGTTTACCGGAGTACCATCCACCCGTACCTCGAAGTGGGTGTGCGGACCGGTACTCAGACCGGTACTACCGACATTGGCGATGTGCTGGCCGCGGGTAACTTCCTGTCCCACCGTGACCAACAGCTTGGAGTTGTGGCCGTAAAGGGTGGATATCCCTCCACCGTGGTCAATAATAACGGTTTTCCCGTAGCCACCGAGCCACCCGCTGTAGATTACCATGCCTGCTTCTGCCGCCCTGACCGTACTTCCCCAGGGGGCACCGATATCGATTCCGGCATGCCCGCGGTATTTCTTGAGGATGGGATGATACCGCCGGCCAAAATAAGAAGTGATCGGACCGTCAGCCGGCCAGAGAAAATCCAGTTTGCCCTGGCTCTGGCGGCGGTATTGGGCTTGCAGTTGTTGGATCACCTTGATGAGTTTTTCCGAAAGCTCTTCGTACTCGGCCAGCGCCCGCTCATACGCCTCTTTATCGTTTTGGATCCGGGCGAGAAGCCTCTCGTGGCTTGTCTTCTGGGCGGCAATCTCGGCCTTCTTTGCTTCTGTTTCCTGCTTCAGTTGTGCCAGCTCAGCCCTGGCTTCTTCCAATCGCTTCTTCTTTTCGGTATAAAATTCTTTCTCCCGGGTCACATGGCGAAAAAGCTCTACATCTTGTTCCACAATGCGACGGACCAGGTCAAAGCGCTGAAGAAAATCACGGAAATCCCTTGCCCCCAACAACACCTCCAGGTAGCCAACGGTTCCGTGCTCATAAAGAAAACGCACCCTGCTTTGCAAGAGCTGGCGGCGCTGCTCAAGCCTTTCCCTTGTTTCCTCAAGTTCACGGGTCACACGGGCCACGCGCTCCTCTGCTGCCGCCAGCTCTTCCTCCAATTTCTCCAGTTCCGCCCTGGTCTTCTCCAGGTCCTGCTCGATTACGGTCAGCTTGGAAAGTACGGATTTTCTCTTCTCTTCCGTTACCTTGAGACCCTGCTTGGTCTCCTCAATCCTTTGCTTCAGCCTTTCAAGTTCACGCTGCTTGTCATTGAGCTCTTTGTCCAGTTCCCCTGCGGAGACAATGGCCGGCAGGACGATGGCCAGGACAAAGATAATTGCCACTAGAAAGGCTACGATCTTCCAGATGAGCCTGTTCCTTTTCCCCCTCATCCTCAAACACCCTCCCGCTGTTCCTTAGCCCGTCAGGCCTGCGGCGCAACCGGCCCCAGGCCGTCAGGCTTGCAATAGTCATCGTGGTGGGGCAAGTGCAGTGCGGCCGGGACCGTTACACCCGTAAATAACGCCGGACAGAAAGAGCGCTCCCCGCGGCACCGATGAAGGCACCGGTCGCCACGAGCAGAAGGCAGACTTGTGTTAACACGTCATTGCCGGTAACAACAGGTAAGAAGGGAAGGACTTGATGCAGGCGCTCCACCAACATCAGGTAACCCTTCCATAATAGGAGTGCCGTTCCCATACCACCGGCCAGGCCCAGGATCGTGCCCTCAAGGATAAAGGGCCAGCGGATGAGAGAATCGGTGGCCCCCACCAGCTTCATGACCGCGATTTCCCGGCGCCGGGCGTGGACCGTTAACCGGACCGAATTGGAGATAATAAGTAGGGTAGCCAGGGCCAGGAACCCAACCAAGGCCAGGCCTCCCGCGTTGAGAATACGGGTGATTTTGCTGAGTTTCTCCACTACTTCCCGCCCGTAGCTGACCTCCTCAACCATGGTCATCTGGCCAAGAACCTCTGCAACCTCACTTATCCTGTCACTTTTTTCAACCTGGACCTCCAGGGAAGGGCGGAGTGGGTTCATTTCTTCCACGGTGTCAAAGACCCGGGTTTGATCAGGTAACCGTTCACGAAGGCGGTCGAGAGCCTCGTCCCTGGAGACGTAGTTTACCATCACTACCCCCGGGATGGTCTCAACCTGGCTTTTTAGTGAAGCCAGTTCACCTTGGTTCAGCTCCTTTTCCAGGTAGGCCACGATCTCGAGCTGTGCTTCGACCGACCGAACCATGTGGTTCAGGTTAACCACCAGGAGAAGGGTCACCCCCAGAACCAGTAAAGACAGCCCGGCGGTGGTAAAGGAAGCAAGGCTCATCAACCCATTTTTCCTGATACTGGTGAAGGCTTCTCCCAGGAGGTAACCCCAGGTCCTAAGCTTCATGGGCGTAAACCCCTCTTTCATCGTCCCGCACAATATGCCCGCGCTCCAGGGCAATAACCCTTTTCTGCATGGCATCCACGATCTTTTCGTCGTGGGTGGCCATGATCACCGTTGTCCCAAACCGGTTGATTTCCTTCAGGAGGCACACGATTTCCCAAGAGGTCTGCGGGTCAAGGTTTCCCGTGGGTTCATCGGCGATCACGATCGGAGGGTTATTGGCTATGGCCCGGGCCAGGGCAACCCGCTGCTGCTCCCCGCCGGAAAGCTGGCCGGGGAGGTTCCTTGCCCGGTCAAGGAGCCCCACAAGGTCAAGGACAGCCGGAACGCGCTTCCGGATCTCGCGCGGCGAAGCTTCAATAACCCGGAGGGCAAAGGCGACATTATCATAGACGGTCCGGTCAGGCAAAAGCTTAAAGTCCTGGAAAACAACCCCGATCTTCCGCCTCAAGAAAGGAATCTCTCTCCGCCGCAGCCGGGTGATATCTTTGCCCAAAACAAAGACCCGCCCCTCCGAAGGCACGTCCTCCCGGTAGATCAGCTTTGTCAGGGTTGATTTACCAGCCCCGCTCGGCCCGACGATAAAGACAAACTCTCCTTTTTCGATAAAGAGGTTAATATCCTGAAGGGCTACGACCCTCGCTGGATAGTAGATCTTGGAAACATGGTGCATTTCAATCACAATTCTTCTTGTCCCTCCCCACTGGGACGGCAAACCCAGAACTTCAGGACCAAACCCGGTAGGGCCCTTTCACCGTCGCAAGTGCTACATAAGATCGACATTCTGTCCCTCCAAGGCCACCGGTTTCAGTTAAATGAGCCAGTGTAGCCCCGAGAGTTCAACATAAAATTCGACAATTTGTGGGGAAATCCTTTAGTTATACACCTGTTTGTTAAAAATGTCAAAAAATGGACCATTTTGATATAGTGATCCATACCGCTCGCCCTGCAGCGGCACCACGAACCATGAAAATCCAACAAGCCGGTTGCTGCAGTCTGTATCAGGGGTACAACGAACCGGTAGGCGCGGGCTTCCTGAGTGGCGGTCAGCGAACGAGTCCAAGAACCGCAGGCGGCGGAGGA
>SESX01000145.1 GCA_004367365.1 Candidatus Acetocimmeria pyornia | reverse complement strand
CCCTCGGGAACACTGAGGTCAACCTCGTTTTCCTCAGGCGCGGAAGAACCCAGCGAATCGGCTTCCCCGTCTGCTTCGTCGCTGACGACCTTAATCCCCTGGGCAGCAAGGTTTTCATAAATATCATCAATCTGCTCAGGGGTCAGCTCTTCGTGCTGTAGTTTATCCATTATTTCATTGTAGGTAATAGAGCCCCTTCTCTTGGCTTCATCGATAAGCTGTTTTACGCTTTCATTTTCGATTGCCTGTTTGGTCTCCTTCACTGGTTCTCCCCCCTTTCCCGAGGCTGTTTTCCCTCCGCAGCAACTCACCCCTAAATATGACTACCGCGAAAATAAAGTGCCACCAGGCATTTTCATCCTTTTAGTGGTGCCACCGGCAGTAGCGACCGGCATGGGCGAGTACTATGAAAATACCACTGCCCCTCTTCTCCGGGGCGCTCCTCCACGCACCTTTTTTTCCTGGCCCCTCTCTAGATTTTCGCCTCGCCGGTACCGCCGCTTCAGAGGCAGCACGGGAAACGAGTCAACGTTGTCGTTCCATCTCCTCGATACACCGGCTCAATTCCTGATATTCCTCTAACAACTCTTTCTCGATGGGAACGCCTTTTCCCTCCCGTTCAGCTATGATCCTAGTGATTTCAAACCTCCGTTTTTTCATCTTATGCACCTTGATGGTAATGATACAGTCATTGAGCACCTTTTCGCTTTCAAGCCGGTCCAACCCTTCTTCAATCAACAACCGTGAAACCAGGCTCCGCGTTTGTTCATCATCGAAAACAGACAGGACCTGCCTGGTATCAAAACCCTTACCTGCAGCTATACTATCTCTGTAAGCCTTAGCGAGGAGCCCGGCGATTTTCCGGTATGACTCTATCTCAAAACCTTCAAAGCCATCGGGAGACAACCCCACTGCGATCCGCTCGATAATTTCAGGCCGGTTGAGTACTAGTCTTACCAGGGTCTCTTCAGCCTTCTGGACGGCTAAGGGTGTCTTTTCACTAATGGCTGTAAGTGCTGCCATGATTTGTTCGTTCCTATGTTCGTCCCTATTATTCCTTATTTTCCTATTTCTATGCCCTGGCCCCCAGGTACGAGCCCGTCGCTGCCGTTTTCGCTGCCGGTACTTGCCGACCTCGTGGCGAAGTGAGTCCTCCCTGACTCCGAGTTGGTGAGAAAATTTCTCGATATAAGCACTTCTCTCCACCTCGTTTTCAATTTCCGCCAGGGTCGGAACTATCTCCCTGACCACCCTCACTTTTCCTTCCACGGTGGAGGTACCATGCTTCTTCAAGACTCGTCTAAACCTGTACTCGACCAGGGGTAAAGCCCCAGCCAAAAGCCCCTTAAAGGCTTCCGCCCCCGAAGACCGGAGAAAGGAATCAGGGTCCGCATCCACCGGAAGGGTTACCACCCGCACCCTCAACCCCTGTTTAGAGAGAATCTCCAGACCACGCATGGTGGCCGTTGTACCGGCAGCATCAGCATCATAGGATATAACAACCTCCGACGCCAGGGTCGATAATATTCTGGCCTGCTCCAGGGTTAGGGATGTTCCCAGGGATGCAACCACGTTCTTAAACCCGTACTGGTGCCCGGCAATGGCATCCATGTATCCCTCGACCACCAGCACGGTCCCTGTACGCCTGATCTCCTCCCGGGCCAGGTCCAGGGCATACCAGGTCTCTCTCTTGTGGAACAAAGCGGTTTCAGGTGAATTGAGGTACTTAGGGGTTCCATCATTAAGGCTTCTGCCCCCAAACCCGATCACCCGACCCCGCCGGTCCCTGATGGGGAAAATGACCCGGTCGCGGAACCGGTCATAGTAACCAGACCCATCCCTTCTTGGTAATATCAAACCGGCCTGCTCCAGTCTAGCCAGCTCGATGCCCTGCCTGGTAAAGGCTTTCAGCAGTCCATCCCATGACCGCCCAGCATACCCCAGGCGGAACCTCTCCACTGTTTCGGGGTCCAGCCCGCGGTCTTTCAAGTACCTTCGTGCCGGCTCACCAGGCCCCGAACGCAGCAGGTTCTCGAAATAGCGCGCCGCCCCCTCGAGAACCCGGTAGAGTTCTTGTCGCTCCCGGCTCGCCTGCCCGCCCGCTGAACCAGGCTGTGGAAGCTCTATTCCCGCCCGGTCAGCTAAAAACTCCAGGGCCCCCCGAAAATCCAGGCCTTCCTTCTTCATGATAAAGCTGAAAACATCTCCACCTGTCTGGCAGCCGAAGCAGTAAAACATCTGTTTCTCCGGCGAAACAGAAAAAGACGGCGTTTTTTCCGGGTGGAAAGGGCAGAGGCCGAAATAGTTCTTTCCGCTACGCTTGAGTGCGACGTAGTCGGTGATGACCTCCACGATATCATTATACTGCCTGACCCGGTCGACGACTTCCTCTCCTTGAACGGAAGCCACAGATAATCCCCCTGGCTTGGCTCAGATTTGTCTTTAGTCTTTCGGCAACCAGTCTCTTTTTCCTGCCCTTTTCTGAACCCGTTGCCGTCCGGGAGAAACCATGGTGGCGAAATTCCCCCTGATGCCCTTGCCGTCAGCGCCAGCGCAGCAATAACCCATCCCCACGGTCGAGGATGGGCGCAGGTATCACATATTCGTTAAGACCGAGATATTTCCTGCCTAGTTACCGCATTTTTTTGTCAGTCACCAAATTTCTCAGCCATGGTTGTCTGCCACGGAAACGGGATGAAGAATCTGGTATACTGGGCAATGGCATAACGGTCGGTCATTCCTGCTACATAATCACACACACTCCGCCAAAGTTCTTGGCCGGGTAATGGCCCCTGCTCCCCAAAGAGGTGCTGGGGGTGGTCGAGGAAAAAGAAGTAAAGCCTTCGCACCAGTTCCTTGGCCTTATCCTCTTCTACCTTGGCTGCCGAACCAATGTAGACCCGTTCGAACAGGAAGTCCCGCAACTTGCCCATTGCCTTCCAAACCCGTTCACTCATGGTAATTTCAGGCCTGTCCCTGCTGTTTTCGATCAGATCAATCACCATGGTGTGAATCCGGTCTGAGTGTCTCTCACCGAGCACCTGGATGCAGTCCCCCGGCAAGTCCTTCTCTCGAATGATCCCAGCCCGGAGGGCATCATCAATATCATGGTTTATATAGGCAACCCTGTCGGCAATCCTCACGATCTGACCTTCGAGGGTCAAAGGTTTACTAGGTCCAGTATGGTTGAGGATCCCATCCCGAACTTCAAAGGTCAGGTTTAATCCTGCGGGTGGCTCCAGAACGTCAACCACCCTCAGGCTCTGCTGGTTGTGCTCAAATCCTTCCGGACAGATCTCGCGGAGGACTTCCTCCCCGGCATGCCCAAATGGGGTATGACCCAGGTCATGACCCAAGGCAATGGCTTCCGTCAGGTCCTCGTTCAAGCGGAGGGCCTTGGCCACCGTCCGGGCAATTTGGGAAACCTCCAGGGTATGGGTAAGGCGGGTGCGAAAATGGTCCCCAGCCGGGGCCACGAAAACCTGGGTCTTATCCTTCAACCGCCGGAAAGCCTTGGAATGAATAATCCGGTCCCGGTCGCGCTGAAACTCAGGCCGCACCAGACACGGCTCTTCCGGCCTCACCCGGCCCCGGCTCTCAGCACTCCTGGCCGCATATGGCGAGAGGTACTCTCTTTCCTGTTCCTCGGCCATTTCACGGAGATTCATGACCATACTCCCTGTTCCTCTGAACTTCACTACCAACCCCGAGCTTACTCTCCCTGTAAGATCCAGCCAACCACAGAAATCCAGGCCAGCGAGGAGCACCGAGGGGTTCAGAGGGGTACGAAACCTAACCCGGGGCCTTTGCCCCGGGGGCTAACCCGGGGCCTTTGCCCCGGGGGCTAACCCGGGGCAACCCGCGGGTTGATCCCTTCTCTTCTTCCCTTACGAAATGGTTTTTGCGTCCCTCTTTTTCTCCCCGTGCCTGATCTTGGCTTGGGCAGCTGCCAGCCGGGCGACCGGGACCCGGTAAGGGGAACAGCTGACATAATCCAGGCCAGTACGGTGGCAGAAATCAATGGACTCAGGGTCACCGCCGTGTTCGCCGCAAATACCGATCTTGAGGTCAGGATTGGCTTGACGTCCCAGCTCGACACTCATCTCGATGAGTTTACCAACCCCATCCTCATCCAATACAGCAAACGGGTTCTCCGGGAGAACCTTTTGCTCCAGGTAGTGACGCAGGAATTTCCCCTCGGCATCGTCCCGGCTGAAGCCGAAAACAGTCTGGGTCAAATCGTTGGTTCCGAAGGAGAAGAAGTCAGCATGCCGGGCCACCTCGTCGGCAGTCAACGCTGACCGCGGCACCTCGATCATCGTCCCAACCTCGTACTCAAACTCCACCCCGGTTTCCTCCTGAACCCTCCGCGCCGTCTCTTCCACCTTTTCCCTCAGGATTTCCAGTTCCCGGGCGTGACCCACCAGCGGGATCATTACTTCTGGGCGCGGGGAGTAGCCGTCCTGAACCAGCCGCACTACCGCCCGGAAAATGGCTTCGGCCTGCATCTCGTAGATCTCCGGGTACACGATCCCGACCCGGCACCCCCGCTGGCCAAGCATGGGGTTAAACTCTTCTAGAGCCCTGGCCTTCTCCAGCATTTTCTCCTTGTCCGCGATTTCTTCACTGGGACCCCCCTTGGCCTTCAGTTCTGCTATTTCTGCGGCCAGGGCGTTGGTATCGGGTAGGAACTCGTGCAGCGGCGGGTCAAGGAGACGAATGGTGACCGGGTAGCCCTCCATGGCCTTCAGAATCCCTTCAAAGTCACCCTGCTGCATGGGCAGCAACTGGTCCAGAGCCGCCCGTCTCTCCTCGGTTGTTGTAGCCATGATCATTTGCTGGACCACCGGTAACCGGTCCTGTTCCATGAACATATGCTCGGTCCGGCAAAGGCCGATTCCAACCGCCCCGAACTCCCGTGCCTTGGCGGCATCCTGCGGGGTATCCGCATTGGCTTCCACCCCAAGGTCACTAACCTCATCGGCCCATTCCAAGAGGGTCCCGAATTCACCGCCCAGTTCGGGCTCGACCGTAGGCACCTCTCCGGCTATCACCCGGCCTGTGGCCCCATCTATAGAAATGAAGTCCCCTTCCTTGAACTCCCGGTCTCCTACCCAGAACCGCCTGCTCTTCAAGTCGATCCGGATTTCCTCACAGCCAACGACACAGGGTTTGCCCATCTGCCGGGCCACAATGGCCGCATGGCAGGTCATCCCACCGCGGCTGGTCAAAATACCCTGGGCGGGCACGATACCATGGATGTCGTCGGGGGTTGTCTGGGGCCGAACCAGGATCACCTTCTCACCCCGGTTTCCATGCTCTTCCGCCAGGTCAGCATCAAAGACAATCTTACCCGACGCCGCCCCTGGAGAAGCTGGAAGCCCGGTAGCAACCACGTCAATTTCCGCCTTGGGGTCAATGCAGGGGTGCAGAAGGGTGGCAATCTGGTCAGGTTCAACTCGCATCAAGGCCGTTTCCCGGGAAATAAGACCTTCCTTCACCATTTCGACCGCAATCCGGACCGCAGCCGCCGCCGTCCGTTTCCCAGCCCGGGTTTGAAGCACGTACAGTTTCCCCTTCTCTACCGTAAACTCGATATCTTGCATATCCCGGTAGTGCTTTTCCAGGGTTTCACACACACCCATCAGTTGGTGGTACACCTCAGGGAGTTCTTCGGCTAGAAGCTGGATGGGCTGGGGGGTCCGAATACCAGCCACCACGTCTTCCCCTTGAGCATTGGTAAGGTACTCGCCGTAGATGGACTTTTCGCCTGTGGCAGGACTCCTGGTAAACAAAACCCCGGTGCCGGAGTTGTCCCCCATGTTACCAAAAACCATGGTTTGCACGTTAACGGCAGTGCCAAGGTCATCCGGGATCTTGTTGATGCGCCGGTAAACGATGGCCCGCTGATTATGCCAGGAATCAAAGACCGCCCTGACGGCCAGCATCAGCTGCTCTTTGGGGTCCTGGGGAAAATCAATCCCGGCCTTATCCCTGACCAGGGCCTTGTACCTTTCCACCAGGTTCTCCAGGGCCTCGGCACTGATTTCGTGGTCATACTTGGCCCCGAGCTCTTTCCTGGTCTCAGTCAAGAGGTCTTCGAAATCATCGTGCTCCATCTTCAGGACCACGTTGCCGAACATCTGGATAAAACGGCGGTAGCAGTCATAGGCAAATCTCTGGTCTCCGGTGGCTTCTGCCAGGCCCAGAACGGTTTCGTCATTAAGCCCAAGGTTCAAAATGGTATCCATCATTCCAGGCATGGAGAACACGGCCCCCGACCGTACCGACACCAGCAGGGGGTTCTCCCGTGAACCCAGTGCCTTGCCGGTTTGCTGCTCAAGGTCCGCAAGCCCGGCTTCGATCTCTTCCTCAAGACCGGGCGGCATCGACCTTTCGTTTTCGTAGTACTCGTTACATACTGCGGTGGTGATGGTAAAACCGGGGGGGACCGGGAGACCGATATAGGTCATTTCGGCCAGGTTGGCTCCTTTACCCCCCAGGAGGTTCTTCATCTCCGCACGGCCTTCCCGAAAAAGGTAAACACGTTTTGCAGAAACCATTCTTAAACCCTCCTAATCTTCTATCGTATTTTGGTAGGACCTCAACAGTTACTTATCCCTCTTACTTGCCTCACCCCGAGAACTTTCCATGCTGTTTCTACCTTTTCCATCGGACAGCTCAGAAGATCAAGGTTTAACCATCTGCTTCCCAGACCTTTACCGTCATCATACTGACCGCAAGCTCCGGAGCGTCAACCCGGCACGGACAGTATTCATCCAGCTGCTACCGCTACCTTGCTCCATTTAGGGTGCCGGCCCAGGTCCACCAGCAGAACCCCCGGTAGGAGGCCACTGGTGTCAACGGTGGGGTCCATAGCGGAGAGCTCGGCCGCGTCTCTGCTTTAGTATTACGATACCACCCCGGGGTGTTCCTGCCCCTCCACTCAGCCGCCCAACGGGCCTGGTTTGCCATCCACAGCCGCGGCATGGAACTAGTCGTAAACAATCTCTGAAAGGTCCGCTGCCCGGGTCATC
>SESX01000144.1 GCA_004367365.1 Candidatus Acetocimmeria pyornia | reverse complement strand
CAGAAAAACAAAAACTAGTTGATCTTGTTGTGAGGTCTTTGCCTACTTTTTCTTGACACGTACTAAGAATCATTTCTGTTTGCCTTACGGCAGCCTATTATGATATAATCGAAGCAAATCGTGGGGCTTTGATTATGCGGGGAAGGGGAGTGGTCGCTATATTTTTGACCGCCGAGTTCTTTTGGCGTTTATTTGAGGCGACGGGTTCCATAACCGCTTACCTGCTTTACAAAAGGCTGGCCGTACAGTAAGAGGAGAGGGACTGGACCGAAACGGGTTCGTTTGTTACCAGGAAAAAAGGACTGGTCTTCCATGGAGCTGGTGTCCCGGCACCAGGAGGGAAGAAGAGGTGAACTCTCGTCGACTCGTGGTGTTCAGGGGCGGAAGTGCTTGTACCGCAGCTTGAGGCACCAGGGGCCCGGAAGGACAGGAGCTGGGGAGGAGCAGAACGAGGCTCAAAGGCAAAGAAGGATCTATCTAGATTGGGAAATTGACAGCACGTAACACATAAGGAATAAAGGCAATGACGGGGAGGAGTATGCCGGTGCAAGGGTCCGCAGGGAGGTGTGATCGGGGACTGAGAGTCACACTGGATCAGCACCGCCAGAAGTTCGCCCCCGAGCTGCCGGCTGAACACCCTGCCGAGGGCCAGTAGGCTGGGCCGGTTACTTCCTCCGTTACCTGGAAGTGGACATGATGGTGTCTAAATGAGGGAGGGTAGTAGTAGTTAATACCCTAACTGGGGTGGTACCGCGGGAGCAGGTTGTGCTTTCGTCCCACAGGGGCGAAAGCTTTTGTTTTTTGTGAGGCTGAACTAAGAAAGCGAGTAGAGGGCCAGGCCCAGGCCGGAGGTCAGGAAAGGTATTTTTCGCGAGGAAGACTGGGGAAAGGGGATGAAGGATGAGGCAGCAGCTGGAGGATATCGGGGTCAAAGCCCTGGCATTGATTCAGAAGGCAGACTCTTTAAAGGAACTGGAAGAACTCCGGGTGATGTTCCTGGGGAAAAAAGGTGAACTCACCCGGATTCTGAGGAGGATGGGGGATGTTCCGGCCGACCAGCGCCCCATCATCGGGAAGGCGGCCAACCAGGCCCGCGACGCCATCGAGGCCGCTGTTGAGAAAAGGAAAAGGGAACTGGAAGCCAGGGAGCAGGAGCAGCGGCTCCGGGAGGAGGCAATTGATGTTACCCTTCCCGGTCGGCCGGTCCCGGCAGGGGGGAAACACCCACTGCAGGTGGTGACCGAAGAGATTGAAAACATCTTCCTGGGGATGGGATTCGAGATTGCCCGGGGGCCTGAGGTCGAACTGGACTACTACAATTTCGAGGCCCTGAACATACCGCGGGACCACCCGGCCAGGGACATGCAGGATTCCTTCTACATCAGTGATGACATCCTGTTGAGAACCCATACGTCACCAGTTCAGATTCGCGCCATGAGGGCACGGGCGCCCCGTCTGCCCGTACGGGTGATTGCCCCCGGGCGTGTTTACCGGCGGGATGATGATGTCACCCATTCCCCCATGTTCCACCAGGTTGAAGGCATTTACGTGGACCAGGGGATCAGCATGGCTGACCTCAAGGGGGTTCTCCTGGCTTTTGCCCGCGAAATGTACGGGGAAAAGACCGAAATCCGGATGAGACCCAGCTACTTCCCTTTTACGGAACCGAGCGCGGAAGTAGATGTGTCGTGCACCATGTGTCGCAGTCAGGGATGTAGGGCTTGCGGCTTCAGTGGTTGGCTCGAGATCCTTGGAGCCGGGATGGTGCACCCCCGGGTTCTGGAGAACGGTGGTTACAACCCCGAAGAAGTCAGCGGCTTTGCCTTCGGAATGGGCATCGAAAGGATCGCTATGCTCAAGTACGGGATTGATGATATTCGTCTCTTCTTCCAGAACGACCTTCGCTTTTTGAAGCAGTTTACATAGGGATGGTCCTAAGATACAGGCCGGACGCGGGCACCAGCGGCGGGCGGTAAGCAGCTGTCCATGCTGTCTTACGGGACTGTGCCACGAAACATGAAAATCAAGAACAAGCCGCGGAAATGCCTGGGAGCATTTCATTTTGACCGTCGACAGGAGGGTGATGCAGGTTGCGTGTTTCCTACCAGTGGTTAAAGGAATATGTGGGTGTTGACCTTCCGCCTGAGGAACTGGCTGAAAGGTTAACTGCCACCGGTGTGGCGGTGGAAAGGATTGAATACCCCTTCCAGGACCTGAATGGGCTCCTGGTTGGGAGGATTCTGAGGGTTAAAGAACACCCTAACGCCGACCGGCTCAAGGTTTGTGAGATTGAGGTGGGGGACAGGGTATTGACCGTGGTGAGTGGTGCTCCGAACCTGGCAGAAGGGATTTATGTCCCGGTGGCTCCCACGGGAACCGTCCTGCCTGGAGGGCAGGTTGTTCAAGAGGTTGATTTTCGGGGGGTGAGGTCCGAGGGGATGGTCTGTTCCCCGGCCGAACTCGGCCTTGGAGATGCACCTGAGGACCGTGCCGGCATCATGATTTTGCCTGAGTCCGTTTCTACGGGCCAGACCCTGATGGAAGCCCTGGACCTCGATGATGCGGTTCTGGTGCTTGAACTTACCCCCAATTACGCCGCTCACTGTCAGAGTATGGTGGGCGTGGCCCGGGAGGTGGCTGCCCTTGGTGGATTGACAGTTCACCTCCCGGGTGTCAAGCTTGAGGAGAAACCTGAACCGGCGGCAGACCTGATTGAAATAGAGGTTCAGGCCCCAGACCTCTGCCCGCGCTATACAGCCCGGGTCATCGACGGAGTAAAGGTCAAGCCCTCTCCCGGCTGGATGCAGAGGCGCCTGCGGGCCGCCGGCATTAGGCCCATCAACAATATCGTTGATGTTACCAATTACGTGATGATTGAGTACGGCCAGCCCCTCCATGCTTTTGATTACGAGAGGCTTCGAAACCGTAAGATCCTGGTCCGGCGGGCCAGACCTGGCGAGAAGCTTGTGACCCTGGATGGTGTAGAAAGGGAGTTGGGCCAGGATGACCTGGTGATCGCCGACGCGGAGCGAGCCATCGGTCTCGCCGGTATTATGGGTGGGGAAAACACCGAGGTTACCGAGGAGACCACCACCATCTTGCTTGAATCGGCCCACTTCAACCGCCAGGCCATCGCCCGGACCTCAAGAAGGCTGGGCCTGCGCACCGAGGCTTCCATCCGTTTCGAAAAAGGGGTCGACCCGGAAGGAACGGTCTTGGCCGCAGACCGCGCGGCTTACCTCTACCAGGTGCTTGGAGTCGGCCAGGTGTTGAAAGGGGCCGTGGACATCTATCCCAGGCCGGTCCTTCCGGCCCGGGTGAAGCTGCGTCCTGACTGGGTGAATGAAATCCTTGGTTTGCAGCTGTCGGGTGATGAAATCAGGCAGGCCCTGGCAAGACTGGGCTTCGAGGTCCAGGGGGCGGGAAGGGGTGAGTTTACGGTTATCGTTCCCACCTGGCGCGCCGATGTGGAAAGGGAAGTTGACCTGGTGGAAGAGGTGGCCCGAATGTACGGATACGACCGGATTCCCACCACCCTTCCCGTAGGCCCTATGGGCCGGAGGCAGAGGGACCAGTGGTCGATCTTTATCGAAAGGATCCGCCGGGTGGTGGTGGCCGCGGGCCTGCAGGAAATAGTCACTTACTCCTTCATCGACCCATCCTCCTACCGGCGACTTCGCCTCGACGCCCGGACCGGGGCAGCGGAGCAGAGCTGGGTCAGGTTGAGTAACCCTCTGACCGAGGATCAGAGCGTGATGCGAACAACACTTCTTCCCAGTATGCTGAATACCCTGGCCTACAATTACAGCCGCGGGAACGAGGACTTGGCTTTTTACGAGGTGGGAACAGTTTACCTGGCTGACGAGGGTGGTGAGGACGGGCTTCCTCGAGAGGGAGTACGCCTGGTGGTTGCTGCGGCCGGGAGAACAGCACCGGCCCACTGGCTGGAAAAACCTGCAAGGGCCGATTTCTATTACCTGAAAGGTATCTGGGAGGTTCTGGCTAGAGACTTGGGCCTCCACGAGGTGGAGTTTGAACCCAGTGACCACGCCGTTTTCCACCCGACCCGCCAGGCGGTAATCCAGGTTCAGGGTCAGCAGGTCGGGGTCTTGGGTGAAGTGCATCCCGGGGTGGTGGAAGACTGTAACCTTCCCGAGAGAACGGTGGTCATGGAAGTTGACCTTGATGTGTTGGTGGGCCTGGCTGATTTCGGGCGCAAGCACCGGGCCCTACCCCGGTTTCCGGCCACCACCCGGGACTTGTCGGTGATGGTGCCGGAAGATGTCCCGGCGGCCCGGATCACCCGGGCGATCCAGGAGGGTGGGGGTGAACTTCTGGAGAGGGTCGTCCTGTTTGACGTTTACCGTGGGAGCCCGGTTCCCGAAGGATACCGTAGTCTGGCTTTCTCCATGGTGTACAGGGCCGGCGACCGGACCCTGACCGATGAGGAAGTGGACCAGGTTCACGACCGTGTGCGACAGAAACTAGAAAACGAATTTCGCGTCCGGCTGCGGTCGTAGGCTCAGGGTAGTGATTTCTGACCCTGTTCTGGGTATGGTAGGTTTCAAGAGGGAACCCGGCAGGCGTTCATTTCTATCGGGAGGAGAGAGGAGAGAGGGAGTATTGACATCGAGGATGCGTATTTCCTGTGTGCAGCTGGCGGCCTACCCGGTGGACCAGGCCGAAGAAGGTTTGGCCCACGCCCTTGAAATGGTGGGTAAAGCTGCCCGGGAGAAACCGGACCTGGTGGTTCTGCCCGAGTGTATCTACCCGGCTTATTTCCTAGCTGAGTGGAGCCCGGAGGGTTTTTCTCAAAGGCTTAAGGAAGTGGAAAGGGAATTCCAACGGGCGGCGACCAGGCACGGGTGTTACCTGGCGGTGGGTATGGCTGAAGAACGTGAGGGGCAGTTGTACAACTCGGCCTTCCTCTTTGCCCCAGAGGGTGACAAGGTTGCAACGGCCCAGAAACAGTTCCTGTGGCATTTTGACTCCAGGTGGTTTGCCTGCGGCGAGCTGGGCAGTGCGGTGGAGACCCCCTGGGGCAAGGTGGGGATGATGGTCTGCGCTGACGGGCGGACCCCCGAGATCCCGAGAATTCTCGCCCTCCGCGGGGCGAGGCTCGTGCTTGACCTTACGAACTTGGTTTCCACGGGGGCAGACCCGTCTGCCCTTACCAATCCCCAGGTGGAATACCTGCTCAAGGTCAGGGCGGTCGAAAACCGGCAGTGGATAGCCGTTGCCAACAAGGTCGGCCTAGAACACAACAGTGTTCTTTACTGCGGCCGGAGCGGAATCATTTCCCCTGAAGGGGAGGTCCTGGCCATGGCCGGTTCTAAGGACCCAGAGGTGGTAACGGTGGAGATCGACATGGATGACGTGGAGGATACGGTGCACGGGGTTTTTGACCCCCTTCGTGACCGGAGGCCTTCAACTTACGGGCATTTGACCCGGGAACACTCCAGGCTTGCCATCGGCACCCTCTTGGAAGAACCCATGGTCCCGGCCCGCCACCAGCACCGTGTGGCCGCGGTCCAGCTGGACACCGAGGTGGAGGAAGCCGAGCTCCTTAGGGCTGTTCAGGGCTATCTGCACCGCCTTGCTGTGGAAGGGGTAGAGGTGATTGTTTTCCCGAAACCAAAACCTCGTCCACCCTCTGAGATCGGTGCATGGAAAAGGGTAGTCGATGCGGTGCAAGGGATGACGGCAGTGGTCCCGGTGGTGGTGGCTTTTACCTGGCCGGAAGAGGCGGAACCAGGCCTTCTCTACCATACCACCTGGCTCTTCTACCGTGGCGAGGTGATTGGGAAATACAGGGCTAACCACCCCGACAGGCTGGAGTCAAGGTGGTACACCCCGGGGGACCTTGGATACCCGGTGTTCGAGACCCCAGTGGGCCGGATCGGGATGATGGCCGGATGGGAAGGTCTGCTCTTCGAGCCCGCCAGGATCCTGGCCCTGAACGGGGCAGAGGTGATCCTGTGGCCTTGTCGGATGGAGGGGCAGCTTCATGACGACCTGGCCCGGGCACGGGCCATGGAAAACCGGGTTTTTGTGGCAGTAGCCAATGCGGTGGGAGAAGGAGCCTCCGGGCTAAGCCTCCTGGTAAACCCAGACGGGGCCAGGGTAGGCCAGGCCTTCGAAGGGAAGGAACAGGCCGTTGGGGCCCAGTTTCCACTGGCCCTGGCCCGGTGCAAGACGGTTGTCACGGGCACCGACGTCATCTTCGACCGCTGCCCCGACAGGTATGGAGAACTGGTAGAGGAGTGAACAAGGGAACTTAATTCCTCGCCCCGGCAGTCTTGCGCCATGGTCAGCCTCGCTCCGGGGTCCCCCGGGGCGACGGCAGACCTACCCTGAATGTGGTCAATCTTTTAGGTTATGGTTGACAATAGAATGACCTCCTGGTAAAACGTGTGTAGACAACCAAAACACAACCAGGAGGTTGGCAAGCTGTGAAAAATTGTAGCAGTTAACTTAGGATGGTAACTGGTGATGATGCATTGATTGTTGGGGTCGATTGGTTTGATCCCGTTGGCCGTGGGTCCGGCCGGAGTGGGTCATGGGATCATACGAGGTCAAAAAGGGGGTCAGAATGAAGAACCTCCAGGTTTCATGGATGTTCCGCCAGATTGCCGACCTCATGGAATTGAAGGGTGAACCGTCCTACAAGGCCCGGGCGTATCGTAAGGCGGCAAAAACCATCGAGTCACTCCCGGTCTCCATTGAAGAGTACAGCCGCGGGGACCGCCTCCTGGAATTACCCGGGGTCGGCGTCAACCTGGCCCGAAAGATTAAAGAGATTCTTGAGACGGGGCGGTGTTCGTACCTCGAGCAGTTAAAAGAAGAGGTGCCACCAGGGCTCCTCGATGTCCTGCAGGTGCCTGGTATCGGCACCAAGACGGCGGTGGTTATTTACCGCAGCCTAGGGATTACCAGCCTCGACGAACTGGAAAGACAGGCTAGGGCTGGTAAGTTGAGGGAAATACCCCGCCTGGGGAGGCGGTTGGAAGAAAAGATTCTTGCCGGGATTGAATTTGTGAAAAGGAAAGACGGCCGGGTCCTCCTGGGCTGGGCCCGACCGGTGGCTGAGGGATTGGCGGCCGCCCTGAGAGAGGAACCAGCCG
>SESX01000143.1 GCA_004367365.1 Candidatus Acetocimmeria pyornia | reverse complement strand
GAGATCCTGACCATTGCTACCTATCCCCTGGTTATCCACATGCGTACCCCGGAAGCAATCTCCGGGGGCCGTAAATACCTGGCTTATACCCTGATTGCCGGTCAGTTCCTCGTGGTGGCCGTGATCTGGACCCATCTCATCGCACCTGGTGCTGGGTTTCAACCGGGTGGTTTCCTGGCCGGGAAGGCCTCGGCAGCTGTACTCCAGGTGCTCTTTTTCTTCTTCATCGTGGGAACCGGTGTCAAGGCAGCGATTATGCCCCTCCACGGGTGGCTGCCTACCGCGATGGTGGCGCCCACTCCGGTGAGCGCTTTGCTCCACGCGGTGGCCGTGGTCAAGGCCGGTGCCTTTGGGGTGATCAGGGTCGTTGGCTATGTCTACGGCCCCCAGCTTCTGGGTGACATCGGCCTGGGGACAGTTCTGGCCTGGTTGGCCGGTTTTACCATTATCGTTGCTTCTGTGCTCGCCCTTGCCGAGGGAAACCTCAAGCGCAGGCTAGCCTTCTCCACGGTGGGACAGCTCTCGTACGTGGTTCTCGGAGGTGCCTTGGGTCACCCGGTGGCTTTGCTCGGGGGTATCTTTCATATTGTGGCCCATGCCTTCATGAAGATCACCCTGTTTTTCTGTGCCGGAGCCATCTATGCCACCACCCACAAGGAAAAGGTCAGTGAAATGGACGGCTTGGGGCGTCAGATGCCCGTAACCATGGGGGCCTTCACCCTGGGTTCCATCGGCATCGTTGGGGGACCCCTTATTGTTGGTTTTGTAAGCAAATGGCACCTGCTGGTTGGTGCTGCCAAGGGAGGGCAGGAAGTGTTTATCCTGGTCCTGGCGGCCAGTGCCCTCTTGACTACCGGCTACTTTTTCCCTGTTGTCTACCGCGCCTATTTCGGCCAGCCGGAAGAAGGGGGCCGGGTACGTGAAGCGGTACCCTTTCTATTGATTCCCTTGGGTGTAACGGCTTTGCTGTCAGTGGTCCTGGGTGTCTTCTCTAACATTGGTCTAAACTTCTTTCAACTGGCAACCATGGCCGCCACGAGCATTGTCAGTGGTGGTGTGGGGCCGGCTGGGGGGATCCAGTAATGAGACAACGGATGGGACTCGTTGTGGGTGCCCTGGTTCTCTTGGGCAGCTTGATTGCCGAGGTCTTTTATTCCCACCCGGAACATGCTGAATACTGGTGGCAGACGATGCCCGGCTTTTTCGCTGTCTTTGGTTTTATCGGCTGCCTGGTGCTCATCCTGGGGGCAAAAATCCTCGGGAGCCGCTGGCTGCAGCGCCACGACCGCTACTACGAAGGTGGTGAATGAGTGTGTTTCTATTCCACCCTGCGTTGATCCTCACTACCGGAGCCATTGCCGCTGCCACCCTACCTGGGCGGCTGCGCCGGGTGAGCCTGGTGGTTTTTCCTTCCCTGGCCCTTGCGGCGGTTCTGTCCTTGGAGCCTGGTACCACCTGGGTCTACCCGGTGCTCACTGTAAAACTGGTGCTTCTCAAGGTAGATGCCCTCTCCAAGGTTTTCGGGGTTATTTTCAGCCTCATCGCCTTGTTTGCCAGCATTTATGCCCTTCACATTAGAAACCGCGGGGAGCACGCAGCGGCCCTTCTCTATGCGGCAGGTTCCCTGGGGGTTGTGTTTGCCGGTGACTGGCTGACACTGGTGGTCTTCTGGGAATCGATGTCGATAACTTCTGTCTTTCTCATTTGGTACCGTGGGAAACCGCGTTCCCTGTCGGCCGGTTTTCGTTATCTCCTGGTCCACACGCTGGGTGGAAACGCCTTACTGGCTGGAGTGGTGCTGTACATTGCCGGCGGCGGCTGGGAGGTTGGTTCCCTGGCAGGGGGGAGTGGTTCGGCTTTCTGGCTTATTCTCTTCGGGTTTGCCGTTAACGCGGCCATCCCGCCTCTTCACGCCTGGTTGACCGATGCCTATCCAGAAGCCACTGTTACCGGTAGTGTTTTTCTGAGTGCCTTCACCACCAAGGTGGCTGTTTATACCCTGATCCGGGTTTTCCCCGGGGTTGAACTCTTGGTCTGGGCCGGTGTGATCATGGCCCTGTACGGTGTTGTCTTTGCTTTCCTGGAGAACAACATCCGCCGCCTGCTGGCGTACCATATCGTGAGCCAGGTTGGTTACATGGTGGCGGCGGCCGGTATGGGTACCGCCTTCGCCCTTAACGGGGGTACGGCGCATGCTTTCAGTCATATCCTGTACAAGGCCCTTTTATTCATGGGGGCTGGGGCGGTGATCTACGCGACCGGCAGGGAGAAGCTCACCGACCTGGGTGGTATTGCGCGGTACATGCCGTGGGTTGTGATCTTCTACACCATTGGGGCCTTTTCCATTTCGGGGGTGCCCTTCTTTAACGGGTTTATCAGCAAGTCGATTGTCATCGCGGCTGCCGGAGCCGATAGACGACCATTGGTAGAACTCCTCCTGGAACTGGCCAGTGTTGGTACCTTCTTGAGCATCAGCCTCAAACTGCTGTATTTCATGTTTTTCGGACCTGCGCGCGCCTCAAGGCCTGTCTCGAAGATCCCCTTGAACATGTACGTGGGGATGGGTGCGGCTTCGGTTTTGTGTATCGTGTTCGGCCTTTTCCCGGCCCTCCTTTACAACCAGCTTCCCTACAGGTTGTATTACGAACCTTACACGGTAGACCACCTTGTTTCATCGGTCCAGCTGCTCTTGGCGACGGCAGCAGGTTTTTGGTTGCTTCTGCCCAAAATCGGGGTTAAGAACACCATCTCCCTGGACACCGACTGGTTCTACCGAAGACCTCTGGCGGTCCTTTTCCAACGCCTTGTTGACGCTACACACCGGGTTGACAGGGGTTCCGAGCAGGCAGGCACTCTGATCCTGGAGGCGAGCAAGCCGTATTTTAACAATCCGTTCCTCGCAGCTGAAAGGCTTAATGAATTGTTTGGTTCAAGGTCGGCGCCTCGTGGGCTTCCAGGGAAAAGTGAGCCGGTACGTGCGCAGCCTTACGATGAACACCGTTACCGTTTCCCGCTCGGTGTTACCGTTTTCTGGGTCATGGTTATCTTTGGGCTGACAGTGTCCCTAATCTGGATTTACCAGGGGTAGACCGCCGTCTCTTGCCCCGGAGCAAGACCATGGGTGCAGGCCTGAGGGGACGCGGAACCAGGTGGAAGAAGAAGGCGCGGAGCGGTCCGGGCCGGACAGGGAAGAGCGAAAAATGGGGCCAGGGGTTCCACCTTGAGGAGGGGGAGCCGCGCTGGCCTCTTCTCTTTTTCTTCTACACCAGGCCCACGAGGCGGGCAGCCTGGTTGAGGGTAAAAAGGACCAAAGAGGCGACCCCAAGGGGTATCAGTGCCCCCAGGGCCGTCCACTTGGCACTCCTGGTTTCCCTGGCGATGGTCAGGAGGGTGGTTCCGCACGGAAAGTGGAGCAGTGAAAAGAGCATGAAGGACAAGGCTGTCAACCACGTCCATCCCTGGCCGTGAAAAAGGAGGTTGCCAAGGGAGTTGAGGCTGCCCAGTTCGACCATGTACCCGGCAGAGGTATAGCCCATGATGAGGATGGGCAGTACGATTTCGTTGGCGGGCAGGCCGAGGACAAAGGCTGTGATGATAAATCCGTCCATGCCCAGGGCCCGGCCAAAGGGGTCAAGGAGACCGGCGGCACGAGCCAGGAGGCTTATGCCTCCCACGGTTGTATTGGCCAGGACCCAGGTGACGGCTCCGGCGGGAGCAGCGATGACTACCGCCCGTGCCAGGACAAAGGCCGTTCGGTCAAGGAAAGACCGCACAAGAATTCTGCCCACCTGCGGAACCCGGTAGGGTGGCAGTTCAAGAGCGAAACTGGAGGGGACCCCGCGCAGGATGGTCTTGGACAGGCCCCAGGATACCAAAAGGGTAGCAGCGATCCCAACCAGCACAACGGCGACCACAACCCCGGTGGCAGTGGCAAGGCCGGAGGCCGTGGCCGCCGTGCTGCCCGTAAGAAGGGTGCCCACGGCAATCAACGTGGGGAACCGGCCGTTGCACGGTACAAAGTTGTTTGTGAGGATGGCGATGAGCTTTTCACGCGGTGAGTCGATGATCCGACAGGAGGTAACCCCGGCGGCGTTACACCCGAAACCCATGCACATGGTCAAAGCTTGCTTTCCGTGGGCTCCAGCCTTCTTGAAGCAGCGGTCGAGGTTAAAGGCTACCCGCGGCAGGTAACCAAAGTCCTCCAGCAAGGTAAAGAGGGGGAAGAAAATGGCCATGGGGGGCAGCATCACGGCAACCACCCAGGCCATGGACCGGTACATGCCCAGAACCAGGACCCCGTGCAACCAGGCTGGAGCGCCGGCCAGGGTGAAGAGGTCGGTAAGACGGGCCTCTACCCAAAAAAGGGCTTTGGCCAGGGCTTGAGACGGGTAATTGGCTCCGGAAAGGGTAATCCAAAAAACTACGCCGAGGAGTAGCAACATGACAGGAAACCCAAGCCAGCGAGAGGTAAGGACCCTGTCCAGGCGGTCGTACCACCGGATGTTCACTGGTGCCTGGCGGCGCACGACACGGCGGGCGATAGCCTCGGCCCGGGTGTAGACGGCCCGGGCAATTTGGTCTGCCGCTTCCTCTTCAGCACAGGGTTCCAAGCCGTCCAGCCTTGGAAGAACCCCAGTGCTGCCCTTTTCCGCGTCCACTGTGTGCTGCACCCCCTTGGGTGCAGTCTTGAGCTTACCGTTTGCCACCTTTTCCACCAGGCTGAGGAGCCTGGGTATACCTTCACCGCTCCGGGCGGCGGTAGCTACGGCTGGAACCCCAAGTTCTTCGGAAAGGGCTTTGACGTCAATTTCCAGGTGCTTGTTCCGTGCCTCGTCCATGAGGTTGACACAAACCACGACCCGGGGTGTAACCTCCAGTACCTGGAGCACAAGGTTCAGGTTCCGCTCCAGGCAGGTGGCGTCGGTAACCACCACTGTGACAGCTGGGGATTCAAGACAGAGGAAATCTCGGGCTACCTCTTCTTCCTGGGAATTGGCCAGGAGCGAGTAGGTGCCTGGGAGGTCAACAACCCTGTATGTTTTACCGCGGTAAGTGAAAGAGCCTTTGGCGACCAGTACAGTCTTGCCGGGCCAGTTCCCTGTGTGCTGCCTCAAACCGGTCAGGGTGTTAAAAAGGGTGCTCTTGCCGGTGTTGGGGTTTCCTGCCAGGGCAACTACTGGTTGGCCTTTCACCTCAGGGGATCCGGTCGGGACTTGTGGGGCAGCACGCCTGCAGCACAACCTTTTCATGTTCTAACTTCCTTTCATACTGGGTCTCGTGCTCCATGCCGCCACAAGGGGCGGCACGAACCTTGAGCTGCCCTATTCCGGTGTTACCGCGATCTTTTCGGCCTCCTCCCGCCTTAAGGCAATCAGGGTTCCCCTGATCTGGTAGGCCCTGGGATCCCCTGCCGGGCTCTGAAGAACCACCTTCACCATGGTCCCCGGAACCATCCCGAGGTCGAGTAACCGGCGTCGAGTTAGGCCGGTGAGGTGAAGGCTCCTCACCTTTCCCCACCCCTCAAGGGGAATCTCTGCCAAGGTACAGGTTCCTGGTTTTTCGGCGCCAGGCTCGATGTTGTACCGAAATGTCCCGTCGCCGGGGTTCTCGCAGTTGCTACCCGTCTTCCGTAGACCCTTGTTAACGCGGTGAAGTATCATATCAACTCCTGTCTGCAGCCTGATTCTGATCCACCCCTGTTTTGAGAGTGATATCCATAGACAAATTATGACGCAAGAACTTTTTTGGTCACCGCCAAGATTGTTGGCCGGGAACAATATTCTGTCCGGGCGTTAACTTCTGGAGTGAACGGTCCATCCGGACAGGTCAAGCCGCCAACCCCGCCTCCGATGGAAAACGGTTTCCGGGAGGGGGAGGGGAGGGTTTTTTGCGCCGCCGGGCTGCCGGGGCTGGAGCAGAGAAAGGTGAGAGCGGCCGGGACCGTAAGGAGTCCGGGTTTCCGGCTGCGGCGGGGCGGTGTTTCGGGGTGAGCTGGTACGGGCGAAGGAGGCAGAATGCAGAAACTGAATCCAGCCCAAGAACATAGAATTGTAGTAACCAGGACCGGGGGTGGGGCGTCATGGATGAAGATAGAATGCAGTTTCACACCTTCCGAGGCTATACCCTCATTCAGAGGGAAGACGGCAACCTGACTCCGAGCATGGAGGACTACCTGGAGATGATTTACCGGCTCTCCGGGGAGAGGGGTTACACGCGGATTAACGATCTCTCCCAAGCGCTGAGTGTCCAGCCGCCTTCGACCACCAAGATGGTACAGCGGTTGGCGAAATACGGGTATCTGAGATACGAAAGGTACGGAATCCTGGAACTGACCTCGGAAGGAAGGAAGTTGGGCAACCTGCTTTTGAAACGGCACGAGATGCTGGAGGATTTTCTGAGGCTACTGGGGGTGAAGGGTAATGTCCTTCATGATACGGAAAGGATTGAACACATCATCAGTGACGAGACCTTGGAGTGTATCAATGGTTTCGTGGAGTTTGCCAAGGCTAACCCGGAGTGGTTGCAGAGGTACCGGGGGCGTTTCTCCGGGGTGAAAGAAGGATAAAGGGTGACGACTGGTTGGTATCTGCGCAGTGGTTGTCCGTACCGTGCCGGCCACTAACCCAAAAGATTGGAACAGGTATTCCTCGGGGGTAGCCGGGTGGCACCGGTAGAAGTTGCACACCCATGGTAGGTCCGGAGCAGGGTCGTTAAGCCGCAGGCAGAGGTGCCGGGGAATCAGTAGATGAGAAGGAGCAACCCGGTGCAGCAGTGTTGAGACTGTCAGAAAAGGCCCGTGCTTCAAGAAGGAAATAAATGGCAGGCGACGAAGTTAACCGTGGGGGGAGTTGCAAGGCCGGGAGAGAAGGTTTTATGCACCGCCCCCTGGTTTATGTTAGCATCTTTTTCGCTTCCGGTATCCTGGTGACCCAGTATTATTCCCTAGCTGCCACCCACTCCCTGGGTCTATGGGGTCTGGTGGCTTTTCTGACGACCCTCTCCCTGGTCTTGAGGCCTTCAGCTCACTTCCGCCGCCTTACCCATCTTAGCTTCCTTATTTTCTTGGTGGTGAGCGGGTTTTTCTATGCTGGACTCAGGGAGGAGATGGGGAGGGGGACACTGGCTCCCTACCTTTCCCGGGATAAGGTCACCCTCCTAGGGACGGTGGTGGCGGAACCGGAAGT
>SESX01000142.1 GCA_004367365.1 Candidatus Acetocimmeria pyornia | reverse complement strand
CGGAGTAGGAGACCTTCCCGTGCTGGGAACTTTACCCTATGACCCGGCCTTGGTTCAGGCCGACCTCGATGGAGCGCCTCTCTCTGAAGTCAGTGGTTTGCTGGAGAGGGTCGAGACCATTGCACGGGCCTTGGAGGATGCCGTTTCTACCTAGTCCTGGTCTCCTTCCAGGAGATTGGAAAGAGGTACCGGTTGGAGTCCTTTTTCTTTGAGTCCCTCGAGGATTTCAGGCAGGGCCTCAAGGGTTTTGGTGGCGGTATCATCGGCATGGAAAAGGATGATGTCCCCGGGTTGCACGCGGTCCAGGAGGCGCTTGGTGATGTACGCGGCGTCGCCAGGCCCGGTATCAACAGAATCGAGGCTCCAGAGGACGGGCAGGTAGCCGGCTTCGGTGATACGCCGGAGCAAGGTTTGGTTGTAGCGCCCGTTGGGGGGCCGGAAGTAATCAGGTAGTTTGCCCAGGTGGTGTTTGAAAATGTCGGCCGAGAGGGCCAGGTTCTTTTCAACTTCTGCAGGGGCGGTATTGGTCAGATTCACATAACTATACCCCAGGCTGCCGATGTCATGCCCGTCGTCCACCATCCTGGCCAGGGTTCGCGGGTTGGTACCTGCCCAGGCCCCGGTAACAAAGAAGGTTGCCTGGGTCTTTTTATTTTTCAGTTCTGTCAGGATGGCCGGCGGGACATCTTCACCGTAGCTGAGTTCAAAGGTAAGGGCTACCTTAGGCTCGTTGGTTTGTACCCTGGTGATAGGACGCAGGCTTCCAAGGGCCGGGAAGGTGGTCTCCCCGAACCGGACGCCCAGGCGAGAGAGAATGAGAATGCCGAAAAGGGCAGCCACCACCAGGAGCCTGAACTTGACTGACCTGTTCAGGGTCAAGAAAACCAATACCCTCACCCGCAGAACAACAGAGAGTTTCAGTTCCTTAGGAAAATCTATTCGGCCGACCGGCGGGATATGACACCGGGGTGGTCCCTCTTGGCTGTCTTGCGTTGTAGGCGCTGCCACCGGTGTTCCAGCTCGGCGGGTTGGTGTCCAAGGTTGAACCCAAGGGCTTTCTTGTGGCGGAGGACCTCACGGGCACGGAGGACCATGTCCCTGGCCCGGTCCAGGTCGCGGGTGCAGTGTTCGTAGTACTTGGCCAGTTCAATGTAGGGGTCGAGGGAAAAGGTTTCTTTCCGGGTAAGCTCTTCCCACAGGGGTACGGCTTTCTTGACCTGTCCTTTCCTCTTCAAAAGGTTTGCCAGGCAGCGCATGGCCGTGGCTTCCATCTTCCCGCCGGGCTCTTGTTCTAGTACGGCCCTGTAGTATTCTTCACTTTGGTGCAGGTGCCCGCGGGCTTCCAGGAGCCGGGCCAGCGCCAGAACCTCCGCCGGAGAATGTCCTGGGGCCATGGGGTTTGTGACAAACCTGTGGAGGTGGATGAGAAGTGTGGCCAGGGAGGTGATATCCAGGCGGTTGTGGTCAAAGACCGGTGCCAGGAGGTGTCCATCCCTGGTCTGCAGGTAGTGGAAGTAACGTCCAGGGATTTCGGTACCGGGCAGATCACCGGTGCGGTGGAACTGGAGGATGTGGTTTTCCAGGTCAGCCAGGGCGCAGGAGGGGAGGAGACCTTGCCAGAGCCGGCGGGCCGGGTAGAGCAAGTCGCAATGGGGGTAGTCAACCGGTGGTGGTCCCAGACCGGCCAGGATGAACCGGTTGGCCAGAAGCGGCAGGTCAAAGGCTTTGCCGTTGAAGGTCACCAAGGCCTGAAAACGACCAAGCTCCCGGGCAATGAGATAGAGAAAGGCCCTTTCTTGGCTGTAATCTTCCAGAAAGTACTGGCGGATGGTGAAGCCTTGAGGACCGAAAAAACCTACTCCCACCAGGAAAACACATGTCCCTGCCCCTTGAGTAAGCCCTGTGGTTTCGGTGTCGAAAAAAAGGATCCGCCGGGGGTCGATACCGATCCAGGAGTCTTCAGCGGTGAGAAGACCGATGGATTCCCCTATCTCCGGTGGCAGGGAAGCGAGGTGGTGGGTGCCGTGTTTGTACCCGGGTGGATAGGTTCTTTCGGTAGAGAAACACAGGCCAAAAGGGGTGGAGGTGTACCGGCCCGGAACCACGGAATTGATACGGGATGCGTGTCCCCTAAGAGAAATGCCTGACTGGTGGTTTCCGGGTTTCGGTTCTTTCGGGCTTTTCTTGCGGTAGAGGCGCTCGAGTTTATCCCTGACACTCATCGGTTGTCCTCCAGGTTTTCTCCGGAGCACTGTTACCCTGGGTTGGCCCCGAAGCCGGCTGGTGGTTCTGTTGGCTGCAGAGGGCCAGAAGGAGGTTTTTGGTCAGCCCTTTATTGGGCTTTTCGATTTCCTTTTGGGTGCATGAGGGGCATCCTTCGCGGCAGGGGCAGTTTTCCAGCACCTCCAGGGCGGCCGAGAGGAGTTGTTCGTGGAGTGAGTAGACCTTTTCCGAGAGGCCGATACCGCCCGGGTAGGAATCATAGATGTAGACGGTGGGCAAACCAGTGAAGGGGGAACGAACCTGGGGAACGGCCCGTATATCCCGGGTGTCGCACATGAGGTAGAGGGGAGCGATGTTTTCCAGGAGGGTGGCGAGGCCCACCAAGGCTGCCTGGAGGTCATCTGGTTTCCAGTTGGTGGTAATGCTACCGGGAACGGTCAGCCAGTAAGCGGTAGTATGCATTTGCTCTTCGGGGAGGTGGATGCGCCCGCTCCCGATGGTCTCATGGGTATAGAGCTTAATCTTTTTGAACATGGTCGCCACGGCCGTAACCGAGACTTCGCCCCGGTTTTTCACGGCACCTGCGGTTTCCTGGCTTTCATCAACTTCGAGAACTGCGATCTGAACGGCCAGGTTGGCGTCTGTGTAGTAGTTGACATCAACCTGCCGCACGTAGGCCTTCTTTTCCTCGTAATCCAGCCTTTCCACCTGGTACTGCTGGCCCCCGTGGATGTAGATGGCTTCTTCATGGACCAGCATCGGGGCACTGGGCCGGTCGACCTCCCCAATGACTCGGCTTCCATTGGTGGTATCAATGACCACAAAGTTTTCGGCAGAGGCCGAGCGAAGGCTTATTTCTTCTGCAGGGAAGGATTCTGACATCCAGTACCAGCGGTTTCCGGCTCGGTGCAGGACCCCTTCTTCCTCCAGGAACTCGAGAATCTCAGATGTAGCGTCGACCCCGAATTCCTCTCCCTCCTGGAATGGGAGTTCGAAAGCGGCACACTTGAGGTGACTGACCAGGATGTAAAGGTTATCCGGGTTAACGAGGCCGTGTTCTGGGGAACCGCCGAAGAAATACTCCGGGTGGGTGACCACGTACTGGTCAAGGGGACTGCTTCCGGCCACGAGAATCGCGGCCGAAACACCGGCGCGCCGCCCAGCCCGGCCTGCTTGCTGCCACGTACTGGAGACGGTTCCGGGATAACCGCAAAGGACAGCCACTTGGAGACTCCCGATATCGATTCCCAGCTCCAGGGCATTGGTACTCACCACCCCCGTGATCTCTCCTGTCCTCAGGCCCTTTTCAATCCTTCTTCTTTCCCGGGGCAGGTAACCACCGCGGTAGCCGTAAATGACCGTGGCAGACGGTGTCTTGGGAATCCTGGACAGAGCCCCCACGGCTTTTCGGAGGTAGGTGAGGAGGACTTCAACCATCAACCGGCTACGGGTAAAGGTGATGGTCTGGATTCCTTGGCGCAAAAAGATTGCCGCCAGGTCCTTGCTTTCCAGGATACAGCTCCGCCGGATGCCCAAGCGGTGGTTTACCACCGGGGGATTGTAAAACAAAAAGTGTTTCTCACCCCGCGGTGCGCCGTTGTTATCGACGACCCTTACCTTTTCCCCGGTGAGTTTAGCGGCCAGCTCTCCGGGGTTAGCGATGGTGGCAGAGCAGGCCAAGAATTGGGGGTTTGAGCCGTAGAAGCGGCAGATTCTTTTCAGGCGGCGGATGACGTTTGCCACGTGGCTGCCAAAAACCCCACGGTACTGGTGAATTTCATCGATCACGACAAACCTCAAGTTCTCAAAAAGCTTCATCCACTTGGTGTGGTGGGGGAGAATCCCCGTGTGGAGCATGTCGGGGTTGGTAACTACAATATGACCTGCTGCCCGGATGGCTTTTCTGGCATCTGTAGGGGTATCACCGTCGTAAGTGTAGGTCTTGATATCTGCCCCGGTAAGGTCAATGAGGTGGTTGAGCTCAGCCACCTGGTCCTGGGAAAGGGCCTTAGTGGGGAAAAGGTAGATGGCCCGACAAGACTCTTCCTGCAGGGTATGCTGCAGGACAGGTAGGTTGTAACACAAGGTCTTCCCGGATGCTGTAGGTGTCACCACGATCACGTGCTCGCCCTCTTGTACCCGGCGGTAGGCTTCAGCCTGGTGAGAGTAAAGCCGGTGGATTCCGCGTGCAGTCAGGGCTTTCCTGAGCCGGGGGTCCAGGTCACCAGGAAGGTCGGCGTAATTTCCTTCTCTGGCTGGCAGTACCCTCCAGGCGGTGAGGCGAGACTGAATCTTGGGGTTCTGGCGGAAATCATCCAGGATCTGTACCAGGTTCATGCGCTTCCCCCTGACCTGCTTGGTGTCTTGCCCTTATTGTAACGGAACGTGCGTTCCTGGTCAACGGTAGGGGGCGGTAGAGGGGGGCGGTTTTCGGCCTGGGGGTGGTTTTGGGGCAGGTACCTGGATTGGGTAGGCAGGGGGGGCCTGATTGTGGTAGAATGTGATAGATGGTCATGGGTAGACGGGAGAGATGGTCTTGGTGAGGTTTGAGGGTTACAAGGGCAGACTGTATCCTGGTTTTTATACAGATTACCTCTACCGGTTCCAGGAGGTCAGCAAATTTTTTGAATACCCCCCCGGGAGTCCGGCGGCGTGGCGGAAGAGATACCAGCACCTCCTTGAAAACTGGCACGGGGACCGGGAAAAAATAAGTGGCCAACTTGTTGAGTACAACGGGGCCCTGGGGGCTGCCGGCACAGCCCTTTCCCGGGCCCGGTCCCTTGCCGACCCGAAGAGCGTGGTGGTTTTGACCGGACAGCAGACCGGGGTTGCCACAGGACCCCTCTCAACCCTTTACAAGGCGGTGGCGGTGGTTTCACTAGCCAAAAAAGCAGAGAAAGAACTGGGTGTACCTGTGGTCCCGGTTTTCTGGCTGTGCAGCGATGACCACGATTTCCGCGAGATCGAGGCCATCGGGCTGGTGGATAAAAAAGGCAGGGTCCGGCGCGTAAGCCTGAAGTTTCGCCCCCCTGCCCCGAGGCCGGTAGGGGAAATTCCTCTTCCCCGGCAGGCTGTTCTGGGGCTCATTGGCGACCTGGAGGAGAACCACCCCGGAGGACCCTTTGCGCAGGAAATGCTGAGCTTGCTGCGTGCTACCGCCTGGGAAGCCACCAGCTTTCCCCACTGGTTTGCCCTGGTGTTGAGCAGGCTCTTGAGTCCCTTTGGGCTGGTTTTCCTTGACCCCCTGAAGGGCCATTGGGTTGAGGCCCAGGTTCCAGTACTGCAGAAAGCATTGGAACTTGGGGAAAGGATCAACAGGGAAATCGAGGCTACCGGGTGGAACCTTGCAGACCTGGGGTATGAGCCGTCGTTGAAGTTGGAACCGGAGCACAGCCATGTGTTCTGCCACCTCAGCGCAGGCAGGGCGGCCCTTTTTCGCCGCGGTGGTTTCCTTCAGACCAGGTACGGTAACGTCCAGTATACGACGGGGGACTTAGTGCAGGCAGTTGCCGCCGAACCGGACCGGTTCAGTCCCAACGTGGTGGTGAGGCAGATGGTCCAAAACCACGTCCTTCCTGTACTGGTCACCGTAGCCGGGGCCGGACAGGTTTCGTACATGGCCCAGTTACGCTCGGTCTACAGCCTTTTTGGCCAACAGATGCCTGTTGTCAGCCCCCGGCTCAGCCTAACCCTGGTAGAGCCTTGGCAGGAAGAAATGGCACGGCGGTTTGGGTTTGAGCTGGCAGAGGTGCTTTCATCCAACTGGGAAGAGATTGTCAAGAACGCCCTGGACAAGGTGGACAAAACTGGTATTGACAAGGCCTTTGGCCGGGCCAGGCAGGCGGTGATGGACCTGTACCGGGAGCTCATGAGGGAGCTGGAGAAGGTTTCTGGTGACCTTGGGGGGTTGGGGGCTGAGAACCGGGAAAGGGTTTTGGCCCAGCTTGCCTACCTGGAGAAAAAAGCCCATCAGCACCGCCGGCGCCAGAACCGGTGGCTGGTGGAACGGTTCTGGAGTTTGAAAAACCACTTACTCCCGGATGGTTACCCCCAGGAAAGGTTGTTGAATATCTTCCCGTACCTCTTCCGTTACGGCCCCGGGGTGATCCGGGACCTGGTTGCAGGGGCCGTGGTGGAGGGGGTAGACGGACGGCACCAGCTTGCCTACCTGGATCCCGACAATGGGGGTGAGTGATGACGAAGGTTGACATTTTAGCTTTCGGGGCACATCCAGATGATGTTGAAATCGGGGCCGGCGGCACCCTGGCCCGGGAGGTTTCCCTGGGCCGCCGGGTGGGGATTGTCGACCTCACCTGCGGGGAAATGTCTACCAATGGAACTCCGGAGGAGCGGCATCGCGAAGCCGTCGAGGCAGCCCGGATCCTGGGGGCTGAATTCCGCCGTAACCTGGGCCTTCCCGACCGTGGGATCACAGTAAACCAGGGAAATATTGCTCGGGTGGTCGAGGTCATCCGTCGGTACACCCCTGACGTGGTTCTGGCACCCCATCCCGGGGACAGACACCCAGATCACGCCCGGTGTGCTGAACTAGTGAGGGAAGCCTTCTTCAGCAGCGGGCTGGCGAGATTTGACCGTGGCTCCACGGCGGGCTTGCCTCCCCACCGGCCCAGAAGATTGTACTTGTATTTTGTTAGCTCCCGGGTTCTTCCTTCCTTTGTAGTGGATGTTTCGGACTGGTACGAGGTGAAATGGAGAAGTCTTCAGGCGCACCGTTCCCAGTTTGGCTTTAGGCCGGCTGGGAAGGGGAAGGATGAAGCAAACAAGAGCCCAACTTATGTTAATGAGACCCTGCCGGGTCTCATCTTGGGGCGGGACCGGTATTTTGGGGCCCTGATCGGGGCCTGCTTCGGTGAAGGCTTTTTTTCGCCCGAGATGCTGGAAGTAGGGGATCTGCTGCAGACTTAGGCGGAATCCCGCGTGGGGAAGTGATGAGATGCGGATCGGAATTGTTTGTTA
>SESX01000141.1 GCA_004367365.1 Candidatus Acetocimmeria pyornia | reverse complement strand
CACGAAGCATGAAAATTCGAAGCTGTATTCAGCGGCCCCTTGATCCGGTAGTATCGTGAGTTGCACGCCCGGGTTGCTCGGGAACCAAACGCTCCGGCTGCAGACCCGAAGGGCCGAGGATAGAAAGGCGAGTGGAGGAGCAACCCTGGCGAGGCAGGTAGTGGCATTTTCATAGAAGTGCTCCATGCCCAGCAAGCGGGGCACCACGAAGGATGAAAATGGCTTCTGTCGAATAACTCCTCATCAAAAACCGGCGAAGAAGGTCGGGCTGACTTGGTGCCAAGAGCCCGCATAGTAGTGTGACCTCGGCGACCTGCGGCACCACGAAATGTCGCTCCCTTTTGGGAAGCACGCGTAGTAGAATCGTTTGATGAGGGTTGCCGCGCCGGTAATGTGAAGGTGGGGAGAGATTAATGGAAGTACTCTACGAACGGTGTTGCGGACTCGATGTTCATAAGAAGTCAGTGACGGCATGTTTGATCACTCCTGAAGGCAAAGAGATTCGGACCTTTGGGACGATGACAAAGGAGTTGCTGAAGTTAAGTGACTGGTTGGTTAAATCCGGTTGCACCCACGTGGCCATGGAAAGCACTGGGGTTTACTGGAAACCAGTCTATAACATCCTTGAACCAAGCGGTATGAAGCTTCTGGTGGTTAACGCCCAACACATCAAAGCGGTTCCAGGTCGAAAGACCGATGTCAAAGATGCAGAATGGATTGCTGACCTTTTACGCCATGGTTTGGTGAGTGGCAGTTACATCCCGGATCGGGCCCAACGGGAGCTCAGGGAGCTAGTTCGTTATCGTAGAAGTTTGATGCAAGAAAGAGCCAGGGAAGTGAACCGCATCCAGAAAGTCCTGGAAGGTGCCAACATCAAGTTGGGCGATGTAGCTACCGACATTCTAGGGAAATCCGGCCGGGCCATGTTGCAGGCCATTGTTGAAGGTAAGGTCGACCCCAAACTCCTGGCCTCAATGGCCAAAGGAAAGTTAAGGAACAAACGGGACGAGCTTGAGCAAGCCTTACATGGACTTCTTGGCCCTCATCAGCGGATGCTGTTGGCAAGGCAGTTACGCCATGTTGAATTCCTTGAGGAAGAAATCGAGGGCTTGAACCAGGAGATCGAGGAGCGGATGCGCCCTTTTGAACCCCAGATCAAGGCTCTCGATAAGATCCCCGGGGTGGGTCGTAGGGTTGCCGAACAGATCCTGGCTGAAACCGGAACTGACATGAACCGTTTTCCATCAGCGGCTCATCTTGCCTCCTGGGCGGGAATCTGTCCTGGTAATAACGAGAGTGCGGGCAAACGTAAGAGTGGACGTACCCGAAAAGGTAATCCTCATTTAAGAGCCACACTGGTGGAGGCGGCCAGAGGGGCAGCACGAAGCAAAGGGACCTATTTATCCGCTTTATACCATCGTATTGCAGCCCGCCGGGGAAGCAAGAGAGCCGCTGTTGCTGTCGGTCATGCGATCCTTGTTGCCATCTACCATATGCTGAAGACCGGAACTCCCTACCAAGACCCTGGGCCCGACTATTTTGATAAACTCAACAAACAAGCTATCGTCAAACGTGCGGTTAAACGCCTGGAGACTTTAGGATACAAAGTAACATTGGATGTCGCTTGACCTTTGGTATTCTGTTGTTTATTTGTCGTGGACGCATCCTATTTTCATAGTAGCGCTCCATGCAGCCACCTGGGGCCGTACCACGGTGTTTCTGTAAGTTCTGAACGAAGGAGGATGGATTTGGATGGGCAAAGTTATCGGGATTGATCTCGGTACGACCAACTCGGTTGTGGCGATCATGGAAGGTGGTGAGCCGACCATCATCACCAATGCCGAGGGGAGCCGTCTGACCCCTTCGGTTGTGGCCTATACCAAGGATGGTGACCGACTGGTCGGCCAGGTGGCCAAAAGGCAGGCCATAACCAATCCGGACCGTACCATCATTTCCATAAAGCGCCGTATGGGGACCGACTACAGGGTTAAGATTGACGGTAAGGAGTACAGCCCCCAGGAGATTTCGGCCATGATTCTGCAGAAGTTAAAGCAGGATGCCGAGAGCTACCTGGGTGAAGAGGTCAAGCAGGCTGTGATCACTGTTCCGGCGTACTTTACGGACAGCCAGCGGCAGGCAACCAAAGATGCAGGAAAGATTGCAGGACTGGAGGTCCTGAGGATCATCAACGAGCCCACGGCAGCTTCCCTGGCCTATGGCTTGGATAAAGAAGAGGAGCAAACCATCCTGGTCTTCGACCTGGGGGGTGGAACCTTTGATGTTTCCATCCTCGAACTGGGAGATGGTGTCTTCGAGGTCAAGGCCACCAGTGGGAATAACCGTCTAGGTGGTGATGATTTTGATGAGAGGATTATTGACTACGTAGCAGAAGAATTCAAGAAAGAACACGGGATTGACCTCCGTAAGGACCGGATGGCCCTGCAGAGGCTGAAGGAGGCAGCCGAGAAGGCAAAAATTGAGCTTTCCAGTGTTCTACAGACTAATATTAATCTTCCCTTTATCACGGCCGACCAGCACGGTCCAAAGCACCTGGACATCACCTTGACCCGGGCCAAGTTCAATGAACTTACGGCCGACCTGGTGGAAAAAACCATGGGCCCCACCCGCCAGGCCCTGGAGGATGCAGGCCTGGCACCAGAAGATATTGATAAGGTGGTCCTAGTGGGGGGTTCCACCAGGATCCCGGCGGTTCAGGAGGCTGTCAAGAAGATCCTTGGGAAGGAACCCTTCAAGGGGATTAACCCCGACGAGGTGGTGGCCCTGGGGGCGGCCATCCAGGCCGGTGTCCTGGCGGGCGAAGTTAAGGATGTCCTTTTGCTGGATGTGACACCGCTCTCCCTGGGGATCGAAACCCTGGGTGGTGTCTTTACCAAGCTGATCGAGCGGAACACCACGATTCCCACCTCTAAGAGCCAGGTTTTCTCTACGGCAGCAGATAACCAAACAAGCGTTGAAATTCATGTTCTCCAGGGTGAGAGGCCCATGGCGGCAGATAACAAGACCCTGGGCCGGTTTATCCTGTCCGGGATTCCGCCTGCTCCTCGGGGTGTACCCCAAATTGAGGTTTCCTTCAACATTGATGTCAACGGGATTGTCAACGTCTCGGCCAAGGACCTCGGAACTGGGAAGGAACAGAAAGTCACCATCAAGTCCAGCAGCGGCCTGTCGGAAGAGGAAATCAAGCGGATGGTAAAAGAAGCGGAGGCTCACGCCGAGGAAGACAAGAAGAAGAAGGAAGCGGTGGAGGCCCGGAATAATGCTGATGCCCTGGTCTACAGTGCCGAGAGAACCTTGAAAGACCTTGGTGACAAGGTTGATCAGGCTCAGGCGGACAAAGTTCGGGCCGCCATGGAGAAGGTGAAGGATGCCCTGAAGGGGAACGACGTGGAGAAGATCAAGTCGGCTTCCGAAGCACTGTCAGAGACTCTCTACGAGCTCTCCTCCAAGGTTTACGCTCAGGCCGGGAGCCAGGGTGCCAAGGCTGGAACCACCGAACAGGCCCAGGGTACTTCGAACCAGGCAGGTTCCGGCACTTCCTCTGGGGTTCAGGATAAGGACAACGTGGTTGACGCCGATTACGAAATGAAGGACGATGAAGCCAAGGAAGCTTGAAAATGACTCAGGAACGGAAGATCCTCAATGAACAAAAGGGATTACTATGAAATTCTCGGGGTGCCCAGGAACGCTTCCGAGTCGGAAATTAGGAAAGCGTACCGGAAACTGGCTCGCAAGTACCACCCGGATGCCAACCCCGACGATCCCAATGCTGAAGAAAAATTCAAAGAGGTCAATGAAGCCTACGAGGTCTTGAGCGACCCTGAGAAACGTAGCCGTTACGACCAGTTTGGCCACGCCGGGACTCAGACTGGTTTTGATCCGGGCGGGTTTGGCGGTTTTGGCGAGGGTGGCTTTGGCGGTTTCGGTACCGGCTTTGATGATATCTTTGACATGTTTTTCGGGGGTATGTCTTCAGGCCAGCGGGCCCAGACCCGCCGCGGGCCGGAACGCGGAAATGACCTGAGGTTTGACCTCGAAATTACCTTTGAGGAGGCCGCCTTTGGTACAGAGAAAGAAATCAGGGTGCCGCGGACGGAGAAGTGTCCAACTTGCGACGGGACCGGGGCCAGGCCGGGAACGACGCCGTCCGCCTGTACTGCTTGCGGTGGTACCGGCCAGGTGCGAACCACCCAGCGGACACCTTTCGGCCAGTTTGTAAATATCAGGACCTGTGAGCGTTGCGGAGGGGAAGGTTGGGTTATCGAATCCCCCTGCCCCGAATGTGGTGGAAACGGCAGGGTGCGCCGGACGCGGAAGATAAAGGTGAAAATCCCGGCTGGGGTGGACGATGGTTCGCGCCTGCGTATCGGCGGAGGAGGCGAGGCCGGTATCCGTGGAGGTCCCCCCGGCGACCTGTATGTTTTCGTTACCGTCAAGCCCCACCCGTTATTCGAGCGGCAGGGGCATAATATATTGAGTGAAGTGGAAGTTGGTTTGGCCCAGGCGGCCCTCGGGACAGAGATCGAGATTCCTACCCTGGGTGGAAAGGCTGAGTTGAAGATCCCGGAGGGTACCCAGCATGGAACGACCTTCCGCCTGAGGGGAAAGGGGATCCCTCACCTGCGCGGCGGTGGACGTGGGGATCACTACGTAAAGGTGAAGGTCAAGACCCCCACAAAGCTCAGCAAAAAGGAAAAGGAACTCCTTCGGGAATTCGCCCGGCTGCGTAAGGAACCCGTTGGTTCAGATGAAAAGGGGTTTTTCCAGAAGATGAGGGATGCCCTGGGAGGGTAGTGGCAGTGTGACTCGAGTTATGCGGGCTGTGGCAGTTCCTTGCTCGCTTTTTTTATTACCGGCCTGTCCCGAATTGTGCCTGTGAAGTTGGCAGATGCCACAACCACTCCTGGTTTCCAGCGTACACTAGTACCTTGTTTGAACCTCAGGCTGGCCGGAGCGGTCCCCCTGGTGTAAAAAATGGGGTCTTTTCATATCTGCAGGAACCATCCGGGGACGTCTGCCTGAGGTTTTCACAGGGTTCTCTGGTTGTGGGTACGTGGTCGAAGGGGTGGAACAGGGGGATGGAACAGGGGGAGAATGGGTGGCCGTTCGGGGCCGAAAAGGTGAAGGGATATGAAGAGGTTTTTTGTATCTGACAAAGATGTGCGTGAAGGATCAGTGGTCATCCGCGGTGACGATGTCCACCATATTGTTACCGTCCTCAGGATGAGGTCTGGCGACCGGTTTATCGCTATTGACCCTGGTGGCCGTGAGCATACGGTGGAAATCACCCTCTGGAGCCCGCGGTCGGTGGTGGGTAGGATCATTGAAACGAGACGTACCAGGGTGGAGCCCGGGCTTCAAGTCACCCTGCTCCAGGGGCTTCCCAAGTCAAAAAAGATGGACTTTATTGTTCAAAAGGGCACTGAGCTTGGTGTATCCAGGATTGTACCGGTGGTCACGGAGAGAACCATCGTTAACCTGGAAGAGAAAAAGGCCGACGAAAAAAGGGAGAGGTGGCAGCGGATCGCCCGGGAGGCGGCAGAACAGTGCCGCCGTACCTTCAGCCCAGTGGTAGGTGAAGTGGTCACTTTTGAAGAGGCCCTTGAGAAATACGTCTTTCCCGGGTCCGAGTTGTCCTTGATCCCCTGGGAGGAGGAAGACTGCCGTTCCCTGAAAGGATTTTTACGCCAGGGGGGGCGGCCCAGCCGGGTCAACCTCTTCATCGGGCCGGAAGGTGGGTTTACCCAGGCAGAAGTGGACCTGGCCCAAGAAGCCGGTGTCATTCCCGTCTCCCTGGGGCCGCGGATCCTGCGGGCCGAGACTGCCAGCCTGGCGGCCATTACCATGGTTCTGTACGAACTTGCCGATCTCGGGGGGGGATCTGGTGGCTAAGGCTGCATTCTATACCCTGGGCTGCAAGGTCAATCAGTATGACACAGAGGCCCTTGTGGAACAGTTTTGCCGGCGTGGTTACGAGATCGTGGATTGGAGGACCGAGGCCGATGTTTACGTCATCAACACCTGTGCTGTTACCGGTCGGGGAGAGCAGAAGTCCCGCCAGATGGTGAAGAGGCTCCGGCGAGAACACCCAGAGGCCCTGATCGTGGTGGTCGGGTGTTACCCCCAGGTGGCTCAGGAGGAGGTGCGGAAGATCCCGGGGGTGAACCTGGTGGTAGGGACTGGGCAGAAAGGACGCATCTTTGAGCTCCTGGAAGAGGCTGCCGAAGCTGAGGGCCCCGTGGTGGCCGTAGGTGACGTGATGAAGATCAGGGATTTCGAGGAGACCCCCATCGGTGCCTTCGAAGGACGGACACGGGCCACGGTCAAGATTCAGGAGGGATGTACCCAGTTCTGTTCTTACTGCATCATCCCGTATGCCCGGGGACCCATGCGAAGTCGTGAGCCGGAGAAGGTAACAGAGGAGATCAAGAGGTTGGTTGAGGCAGGGTACCGCGAAGTGGTTCTTACCGGGATTCACCTGGGAGCTTACGGCCGGGACCTGCACCCCCGCCATACCCTGGCTGCCCTCCTGCACAGGATCCACCCGGTCCCCGGACTGGAACGAATCAGGCTCAGCTCGGTGGAACCGACAGAGGTTGACGAGGAGCTGATTCAAGGGGTGAAGAACCTGCCCAAGGTTTGCCGTCACCTTCACATCCCCCTGCAGAGTGGTTCTGACCGGATACTGAAACGGATGAACAGGCCCTACCGGACCGCGGACTACGCCCGGGTGATCGAGGGGGTACGCGACCAGGTTCCTGAAGTGGGGATCACTACAGATGTCATGGTGGGGTTTCCTGGAGAGACCGAGGAAGATCTGGAGGATACCCTTAAATTTGTAGGGCAGATGGCCTTCAGCCGCCTCCATGTCTTCAAGTATTCGCCCCGGAGAGGGACACCGGCGGCCAGGATGACCGGGCGGGTACCAGCCCGGGAAAAGGAGCGTCGCAGCCAGCTGGTGATTGCCCTGGGGGAAAAACTGGCACTCCGGTTTGGTCAGAGGTTTGTGGGCGAGACGGTTCAGGTTCTGGTGGAACAGACCCGGGAAGATGAGGAGTGCGGCGAAGGGTGTCTAGTAGGGGAAGGCCTGACTGATAACTACCTGCGGGTGGTTGCCCGGGGCAAGATGGGCCTCAAGCCGAACAGTCTTGTCCGGGTGCTGGTGACTGCTGCCACCAAGGACGGCCTGAGGGGAACCGTTGTCCCCGGTGCTCAATCCCCTTGTTCTTGAAT
>SESX01000140.1 GCA_004367365.1 Candidatus Acetocimmeria pyornia | reverse complement strand
GCCTCCCGGTGGAAAAGTCAAAACCACCCCCGGCCGTACATCCTCCATCCTGGCCAGGATCTTTCCTACCAGTTCTTCCCCGGGAACCCAGCAGAGACCACCGTCAGGGTAGCCAAGGTTCTCAACCTGCTTGATACCCAGAATGGAAGCAGCCTTCTCGAGCTCTGCCACCCTTAAAGACCCAAGGTCACTACCCGGGCATATGTCGGGGATACCGCACTTCCCTGATTCACCCCTTGTGGCACAAAGCAGGACCACCTCAACCCCATGTGCCGCGTACTTTGCCAGGGTGGCACCCGGACCAAAGGTCTCATCGTCCGGGTGGGCCGTAACCACCAACAGCTTCAAGACCATTACCTCCCGGTACGAATAGATTATTCGAACTTACAGAACATATGAAAGGACTTTCGTCCCTTTCCTCTGTTCCCCTGCTCCTCTGCAGATCAATGCGTACAATAGGTCAGTGTTGCCGGTGAAATTTCTTATACCTCCTCCACCTGGGAGGAATTGGGGGATAAGTCTCGAATTCTATTTAATATAACACATAATTCTGAAAGTAGCCCAGACAAAGGAGGTGGTACCACCACGCCCTGCAGTCTGTTTGAGACGAGAAGGGTAACCTTCATGACACTTACGGGAGGGTAGTACATGGATAAGATTCTACGGGTTAACATGTCCGATGGCTCCGTCAAAGTGGAGGAAGTCCCGGAAAAGTATCAGTTACTGGGCGGGCGGGCCCTGACCTCATCCATCGTTTGTGATGAGGTTGTCCCTACCTGCCATCCCCTTGGTCCCTACAACAAGCTTGTCTTGGCCCCGGGTATGGTAACAGGTACCAGTGCCCCTAGTTCAGGCCGCTTGTCTGTTGGAGGCAAAAGCCCCCTGACGGGAGGAATTAAGGAAGCCAACGCAGGGGGCATCCCTGGCCAAAAACTGGCTCGCCTGGGGTATAAGGCCGTGATCATCGAGGGACAACCGGAACGCGGCAAACTATTTCTCCTGAAAATATCCACCGGAGGGGCCGAACTGGTTCCCGCCGATGACCTGGCTGGCAAAGGGATGTATGAAATCAACAAGACCCTTTGGGAACGGTACGGTGAAGGTACCGGTATCATCGGCATCGGACCGGCCGGGGAGATGATGATGCGCAATGCCGGCATCTCCTGTAATGACCCGGAAAACGGGCCTGGACGCTACGCCGGTCGGGGTGGCCTCGGGGCAGTGATGGGTTCCAAGGGATTAAAGGCCATTGTCGTTGATGACACCGGCGCCGCTGGAGTCCCGGTGGCCAACAAGGAGCTCTTTGACCAGGGACGCAAAAAACTGGCCAAGGCCCTAACAACCCATGATGTTACCTCTAAGACTCTTCCCAGCTATGGAACGGCTGCTTTGATTAACGTCATGAACGAGGCTGGTGGATTGCCTACCCGGAACTTCAGTTCCGGTCGTTTCGAGGGAGCCGATAAGATCTCAGGGGAAACCATCGCTGAAGTCACCACTTCCCGCGGGGGTAAGATGGGGCATCCCTGCCACCCAGGCTGTATCATCAAGTGTTCCAACATCATCAATAAGGCGGACGGCAGCTACCACGTGGCCCCTCTTGAATATGAGTCCGACTGGGCCCTTGGTGCCAACTGCGGCATTGATAACCTCGACGATATCGCCGAGCTGAACCGCCTCTGCAACGATATCGGACTGGATACCATTGAAGCAGGCTGCACCCTGGCCGTGGCCATGGAAGCCGGTTTGGCCGAATTCGGTGACAGTAAGAAAGCCATCGAGCTGCTCAAAGAAGTCGGTAAAGGTAGTCCCCTGGGCAGGATCCTGGGGAACGGTACCGCCTTCACCGCTGCCGCCTTCGGAGTCACCCGTTGTCCGACGGTTAAGGAGCAGGCCATGCCGGCCTACGAGCCGAGGGCGGTCAAGGGTATCGGTGTCACCTACGCCACCAGCACCATGGGTGCCGACCATACATCAGGGTACACCATCGCCCCCGAGATCCTTAACGTCGGTGGTGATGTTGACCCGGCGGATCCCAATAAAGCAGAACTGGCCCGGGCCTTCCAGGCCACAACCATGTTTATCGACTCCGCCGGCTACTGCTTATTCATCGCTTTTGCCATCCTGGATATTGCTGAAGGGTTCGAAGGCATGGTAGAGAGTGTCAACGGGGTCCTCGGAACGAATTGGACCACCGATGACGTAACTAAACTGGGTCTCACGTGGCTCAAGAAAGAACGCCTCTTCAACGAAGCCGCCGGTTTAACGGCCCAGGACGACCGGATGCCGGAGTTTATGAAGTATGAGAGCCTCCCACCACACGACACCAAGTGGGATGTTGACGACAGGGTCCTTGATGCCGTCCACTCCTATACTGTCGAAGAGTAGATTAAGCCAGGAAAGGTTTACGGGGATTGGCCCCAATCCATGATAGCCACCACTGTTGATTGCCTTGGTGTTCAAAACAATTGTATGGATATGGTCTGGGTTCTTGACTTGTTGAGCTTTCCAGCATGTTGATTGGGAAGAGATTCCTGACACAACTAGAATAAAATAGTAGTACCCCATGCCCCACAAGCGGGGGCACCACGAAGCATGAAAATTGGACCCGGTATTCAGTGACCTCTTAATCGGGTAGGATCATGAGTTGCACGTCAGGGGTGCTCCGGAGCGAGACCGGTTATGCCTCAGGCCCGGAGTGCCGAGGGATAAGAAAGGCGAGTGGAGGAGCACCCCTGGCGAGGCGGATAGTGGCATTTTCGTAGAAGTGCTCCATGCCGCCCCGGCGGCACCACGAGGAATGAAAACGCAAGGGTGGAACCAGCATTTTCGTAGAAGCATATAGTGATGAATAAGATCAAAAGAGACATGGCCGAGAAAAGATGTAGGAAAAAGACCTAGGAAAAGGAGCCGGGCCCGGCCGGTAGCCGGGCCCTGAGCTCAGTGGGGGTTCCCATGATTCAGGTGTACCTATACGGGAAGTTCAGAAACGTAACAGCGGGAGATGGGGCTACCCGGAAGAATGTTATCCAGGTGGAATGGAAACCAGGACTAACCATTAGGGACATTGTCGTCAGCCTGGGGCTTCCACCGGAAGAAGTGGCCCATGCCTTCCTGGACGGTCAGTATTCCAGCTTGAAACGCAAGGTTAAACCAGGTACCCGCCTCGGGCTTTTCCCCAGGGAGCTGGGGCTCCTCTACCGCCAATACTTCCCTGTTCACGAGGGTGAAGAACGCGATGATTGAAGTGGAAGTCCGCCTCTTTGGCAACCTGCGCGAGAAGGCCCCCGGGTCCGGGGAACCATCCCTGCTGACCCTACCTGAGGGGGCAACTGTCGATGACCTCCTTAACCACTTAGAGATCCCCCGGCAGCTCAGCAAACTGATTTTCGTGAACGGTGTGAGGTCAGACACCTCCACCAGGCTGAAACAGGGGGACCGGGTCGGCATTTTCCCACCAGTGGCCGGTGGTTAGGTTCCTTCTCCCCGGGCTTCTGAAGGACTGGGCTTTTTATTTCCCAGCCCTTCGGCCGGGGGTATAACCACCTCTTCAGGGCAAGCCTGACCGTCACGAAGTGCATGAAAATTGGGGTTTTACCATTGTGCCAGTAGGCTTTTACCCCCGCCTGAGAACTGTACGTCACATGTAGCAGGAACGGGGATCCGGTAGGTCCCCGTAACCTTGCCTTTACTCCTCTTCTTCCTTTTCCTGCTCAAGCTCATCGAGCCGCTTCTGGATCTGGTTGAGCTGGTCCTTCAAGGCCGCTGCCTGCTCTTTCAAGAACTCGGATTCAGACACGGCGCCCGGAGCCCCCGGCCAAGGTCCCCACGGCCCGTGGATGGCACCACCTGGGTAGGGATGAAAACCTGCGCCCCAGTGCCAGGCAGCCCCCCAACCAAGGCCCCAGCCCCGGCCAAGACCACGTCCCCAGCCGCGACCCCGGCCCCGGCCAAAACCGAAGCCAAAGCCAGCCCTTGAGGCCGGGTTCATGTACCCCGGCACCGGGTACCCAGCACAACAACCGGCTCCCCGGCCGCTCATGGGACCAAGACCCCAAGGCCCGGTGCAGTCACCACGTGGCATTCATGCTCACCTCCTTTCATACAACCCAGAATCTTCTTTGCCTACCTCTGCTTTTTCAAACGACAGTCCTGGCAGTAGCCAAAGAAACGGATCGAAGAATAGGTAACTTCAAAATCTGAATATTTGCTTTTCAACAATCCTTCTAGCTCCAGTGGTTCCCTGATTTCAAAGATCCGCCCACAGCCGAGGCAGATCAAATGTTGATGAGGCCCATCGTTAATTTCATACCGAATCCGCCCGTCTCCAGCATCCAAACGGTACAGGACTCCCAAACCGGCGAACATATCCAGAGCACGGTAAACGGTTGCCAATCCCAGGCTGGGCCAGTTTCTCCGGGCAACCTGATATACCTCCTCAGCCGTAGGATGTCGATCTTCCATCTCCAGGAGGGCCTGGAGAATCGCCCCGCGCTGGGGAGTCAGGCGGCACTCTTTTTCGGTAAGCTGACGGATTTCATCCAGGTTACCGGCTGAAGCAGGCAAGGCTCAGGCCTCCTTAGATTGGGTTGCCACTCCTCGGGATCTCGCCCTTTCTAAATACTTTACTGCCAACCTTTTCCAAATGTCGCCTCGACCCGTTGAAATCGTGAGCAGTCGTGTATGGAATCACTGTATCTCTTGGAATAGGATCCAGTTTTCACACTGCCTAGTCCCTGGTTTATGATATATACCCAATATCATTATATACTAGTATGGCCATATGTCAAGAATTCTAAATAGGAAGTTTTTGAGGTTTTCACATTTGATAAGCCCTAGGTCAACTAAGTATATTTACCCCATGCAAAAGAAGTTAGGGTAGTAGCCCTCCGGTTAACCAGGGTAGGAAATCATGATCAACGCCTTGAATCCCTGCCAGCAGCAGGGCCAGCGCCGGGCCCTGCCCCATTCCTGAACCCGTCAGGCCCTGCAGAATCGGAACCTTCGTGACAAAGTAGATTAAGGCCCTATGGCCGATCCGGTAAGGTTGGCCAGGAAATGTTGGCTTGCATTGCAGGTGTTAGCCTACTCGCCCATCAGTTGATTCGTCGAAGCTCTGGCACGTTCCCCTTTCAATGCGGGGATGGTCAAAGAGAAGATAGTAAGCCACCAAAAAAAAACGCCAACAATCAAAAGATAATTCTTAGGCATCTATAGCCCTGAGGGGTTAGAATCATGGAGGAAGATAGCCTGCATCTTACGGGCAGCAGGGAACGGGTCGCCAGGCACGCAGGCAGGCAGGTAGATAGGTAGGTAGTGGTTCTCGGTAGCAGCTGGGCAGGTTAGGTATGGGACAGGGAAGCCCCCTCACCCGACTGGTTCATGGTTTCGCCTCTGGTCTTGGCCGGGCCCGGATAGCATAAACAATATCTAACCACAGGGGCTTGATTTCAACAATCTCCAGTCCGGCCCGGATGATATTTTCCGCCGTTCGCCTGTTGATATTGGTGCCGATTAGAGCCGCCACCAAGGGGTTGGCGAGATCCATCAATTTCCCCAGCACCGGCCGGTTCGAGCGCACGTGCTCCAGAAAAAGGACCTTGCCCGCAGGCTTAACTACCCGGCGGATTTCCTCCAAACCCAGAATTGGGTCAGGAACCGTACAGAACACACAGGTCGAAACCACAGTATCAAAGGTATGATCGGGAAACGTCATCTTCTGCACATCCATAGCAAGGAGGTTGACCTTCAGCCCGAGTTTTCTCGCTTTGACCCGTGCCCTGTGCAGCATCCCTTCGCTGACATCGATACCAGTCACGTGAACACCGGGCGGGTAATACTGGAAGTTGATCCCTGTGCCGATTCCAACCTCCAAAACCTCACCGGCTGCCTGGCTCCAAAGCTCCTTCCTCCAGGTGGAAAAACGCCCACCTTCGAACCTCTCCATCAGATCGAAGAAGACGGCATTCCGGTCGTACTTTCTCTGAACCTGTCTCGTTTTCTCCGGGTCCACGAGTCTCTTGCTCTTGGTGTCGGCCATAAAGGTCAACCCCTGCATCTCAATCTTCATCAGGCAACCTGTTTCTTCTTTACATCTGTCCTTTTAGATAGGTTTCCCATCTCCGACCCGCCGTACCAGAGTCCCTCGGTTTCCCCCTCAAGAATTACAGGTAATCCGCGAGGGATTTACCGGTAGGCTCGGATTTCTTGGACGCCCTCCGGGCCATGGCGGTAATGGTGCCCGCTCCAACGGAAGCAGCCAACTGGATCGCCTCAGCCAGCTCTTCTTCGGTAATACCCATTCTCCTTGCAACTGCAAGGTGGGTTTCCAGTCAGGGCTCACACCGCATAGCCACGACCAGGACGATATGAAGAAGCTCTTTTGTTTTGGCGTCTAGAGCCCCGGGCTCATGGGCCGATTTAAAAAACGAGCGGAATTTTTCCTTGGATTCATCAGCCAGTACCATAGAATCACCTCCTTCACTGGAAATCCTTCTTTATCTAATGCCGTTTTCCTGCCGGCTTTCCCCAACAGTTCCATCCAGGCTCCATACCCCAAAAAAAGCTTGACTTCCCGTCCATTTACCAGCTGCGGCGTTGGACCCTTGAGCCCACCCGGCCCCGAAAGGTAACCGGCCACCGTCGTCGAAGTCTTTTAGAAAAAATTACAACGATTGGAGGACGGCTCAATGGCCTTTGACCTGTTCCTGGACGGTGGCCGGGTCTTTGACCCGGCAACTGAAACCATCCGCCGGCTCAACCTGGCCATCGACGGCGGCAGAATTGTTGAGGTAGTTGAAGTAGATGAGGGTTCCGGCAGCCAAGCGCCCAAGAAAACCAGACAAGCCGAGGTAACCATCCCTTCCCAAGGGCTGCTCTATACCCCGGCCTGGGTGGATGCCCACGCCCATTTCTTTCACCGTGGAAGCGAGATCGGCTTTGACCCTGACTTTCTTTACCCCGGGACTGGCGTCCTGGCAGCCTGTGACGGTGGTTCCGCCGGCCCGGTCACCTTACCAGCCCTCGTAGACCAGATCCGTAATTCACGTCTTGAGCTCCGGTGCCTTGTCAACGTTTCCCTCCTGGGCTTGATGACCCTGGCTTTTCCAGAAGCAGACCGGGAGGCATACCTGGCTCCAGAGGCTGCAGCCGAGGCTGCACGCCGTTACCCGGCTGAGGTACGTGGAATCAAGGTAAGGGTGGACACGACGGCAGTAGGAATGGATGGACGGAAAGCCCTCGCGGCAGCCAGAAAGGCAGCTGACCTGGCAGGACTACCCCTGG
>SESX01000014.1 GCA_004367365.1 Candidatus Acetocimmeria pyornia | reverse complement strand
CAATTCCTCATAGGTAGGCTGCAAACCTTTTTAACCTCTTTCACCCAACCACCGTTATACCGGTTTCAATTCCTCATAGGTAGGCTGCAAACCTGCTTCGTCTTGTCTTTATGACGCGGGGAAGCTATGTTTCAATTCCTCATAGGTAGGCTGCAAACTATATGCCGGGAGCGGTACGCTTCATAAATCTTCAGTTTCAATTCCTCATAGGTAGGCTGCAAACGAGAAGAGGGGAAGAGGTATTACCGTATTACCTGCGTGTTTCAATTCCTCATAGGTAGGCTGCAAACGGAATAGGCGGCGGATTGAGATGGTGCGCTATGATGTGTTTCAATTCCTCATAGGTAGGCTGCAAACGGAAACATGATATCGAGCGCCCTGGGTTTGTCTCCGGTTTCAATTCCTCATAGGTAGGCTGCAAACGGACAAGTGGGACGCGAAGCCAAAAGAGGCTGTCATGTTTCAATTCCTCATAGGTAGGCTGCAAACGTATAAAATATACCCCACCGCTGGGCCGGACGTTGAGTTTCAATTCCTCATAGGTAGGCTGCAAACTTTTGGTCGTCCCGCCTGGGCGAACGACCTTAATTTGTTTCAATTCCTCATAGGTAGGCTGCAAACCGTCGGTCAGCTCGAGCAGATCCAGCGGAATGTAGAGTTTCAATTCCTCATAGGTAGGCTGCAAACTGGGAGCTCTATTTGGACGAGTGGCCCTCAGGGAAGTTTCAATTCCTCATAGGTAGGCTGCAAACTGATGTCGATCCGGGTGCGCCAGGCCTGGGAGTCCCGTTTCAATTCCTCATAGGTAGGCTGCAAACTGAGGTGGTTCTATGCCAGCGCATCTGGAGAAGCGTTGTTTCAATTCCTCATAGGTAGGCTGCAAACCTGGAACTCATCGACCTGGAGCACGTGGTGGAGACCCGTTTCAATTCCTCATAGGTAGGCTGCAAACAGGCGCTGGAGGTTGCGACCAGTTAAGGTTGTTTGGTGTTTCAATTCCTCATAGGTAGGCTGCAAACGGTAGAACTAATCTGGGATTTTGCTAACAACCAGGTGTTTCAATTCCTCATAGGTAGGCTGCAAACGCTCTGCGACGTGGAGGAACTGATCTAGGAGCACAATGGTTTCAATTCCTCATAGGTAGGCTGCAAACTATGATGCAGGAACCGAGTGGTGGGCGGGACTGGCGTTTCAATTCCTCATAGGTAGGCTGCAAACCTAAACCACAGCGGGATATTGTGCCGGCAGAAGAACATGTTTCAATTCCTCATAGGTAGGCTGCAAACGGTTGCAACCAGCCTCCTCAGCGACCGGTCGTCCTGTTTCAATTCCTCATAGGTAGGCTGCAAACTAAGCATCACCTCTTATATTATATTCTACATTCGCGGTTTCAATTCCTCATAGGTAGGCTGCAAACCTTTTGAAAGACATCCTGAGAAATGCCGCCCGGCTGGGTTTCAATTCCTCATAGGTAGGCTGCAAACAGGACCCCGAGCAGTTCCCGCAAATGCTGGAGGTAGAGTTTCAATTCCTCATAGGTAGGCTGCAAACCTGGCCGAACGATACGGGGCAGCCCACGGGATTAAAATGTTTCAATTCCTCATAGGTAGGCTGCAAACCTTAACCAGCCCTTGATTTTGTCCCAGTTCTTATAGAGTTTCAATTCCTCATAGGTAGGCTGCAAACGGACGCGCAGGAACGCGCCCCGCGGCTCCTGGTCACGTTTCAATTCCTCATAGGTAGGCTGCAAACGGTGGAGGCGGAGCTGGCCGACGATGAGCCAGAAAGTTTCAATTCCTCATAGGTAGGCTGCAAACCCGGCCCTATTGAGAAAGGAGGTGGACAAATGGGACCGTTTCAATTCCTCATAGGTAGGCTGCAAACAGTAATAAAGGAGGAATACAAAAATGTCTAGTAGGTGTTTCAATTCCTCATAGGTAGGCTGCAAACACATGTGTCGTCAGCACATGTGTTGCTGTCACATGTGGTTTCAATTCCTCATAGGTAGGCTGCAAACCAAGCCCACCGTCCCTGACACGGGATTTGGCTACAGCGTTTCAATTCCTCATAGGTAGGCTGCAAACCTAACCACCGCTCCACGTTCTTTTTCTCTTCACGCGGTTTCAATTCCTCATAGGTAGGCTGCAAACTGGACAGCTACCTTTCGACGGATATCATCATCGGCCCGTTTCAATTCCTCATAGGTAGGCTGCAAACTTTAAGCAGACCGCGCAGGGGGGAGTCTGGATTGCCGTTTCAATTCCTCATAGGTAGGCTGCAAACGATGCCTCCAGCATCTTACGAGAGTATATGAAGAATCGTTTCAATTCCTCATAGGTAGGCTGCAAACCCGGAAGTCTCAAGATTACATTGCCGGGGACGACTGTTTCAATTCCTCATAGGTAGGCTGCAAACCCAAGACCGCCGAGGAAAAAGGCATCCCGCTGGACGAGTTTCAATTCCTCATAGGTAGGCTGCAAACCAAGTACCTTCTCTATGTCCACCTCCTCGTCATCCAGTTTCAATTCCTCATAGGTAGGCTGCAAACAACGTAGCCATTCAAAAGGAGGGCCTAGGTTTCAGGTGTTTCAATTCCTCATAGGTAGGCTGCAAACTAGCATGTCCTTCTTGTATTTTCCATATTCATAGCAAGGTTTCAATTCCTCATAGGTAGGCTGCAAACCCCTACCGGGCCGCCAGTGTCTGTGTCGTAGTACCGTTTCAATTCCTCATAGGTAGGCTGCAAACTTATTTTCCTCGTCTTTTCCGTTCCCGCTCTTCTACGTGTTTCAATTCCTCATAGGTAGGCTGCAAACAATCGTGTCCCCGGCCAGGGCGTCCCGGATCTGATGTTTCAATTCCTCATAGGTAGGCTGCAAACGAAACCACCATCTCCCACAACAAACCCGTTAGAGGTGTTTCAATTCCTCATAGGTAGGCTGCAAACGCGGTTATTACGTCCCCCGTGCTCCAGATCGTTTTTGTTTCAATTCCTCATAGGTAGGCTGCAAACTACCTAGTAAAGGAGGCATATAACCGAGTTGAAGTGTTTCAATTCCTCATAGGTAGGCTGCAAACTGGACCCGGATGAAATCAAGCAGGAGCTTCCCGGGTAGTTTCAATTCCTCATAGGTAGGCTGCAAACCTATAAACCTCGCGGAGAATCCGTTCCGCATAGGTCGTTTCAATTCCTCATAGGTAGGCTGCAAACTCTTTCTGCAGACTGACGTGTCTGTCTCGCTAGGAAGTTTCAATTCCTCATAGGTAGGCTGCAAACTAACCTCGAAAGCAATCGAGCTGGCCACCGGGGTAGCGTTTCAATTCCTCATAGGTAGGCTGCAAACCTCCGCGAAAATCTCCGGTTTTTCCACCCGGAGCCGCTGTTTCAATTCCTCATAGGTAGGCTGCAAACCAGGCTGCCTCCACCCAGCGGATAAACCGGTCGTCCGTTTCAATTCCTCATAGGTAGGCTGCAAACGTTCTAAATGGTCATCAAAACGGCGGTTCCAGTACAGTTTCAATTCCTCATAGGTAGGCTGCAAACCTGAACCAAAAATATTGACCAAATCACTGTACATAGCGTTTCAATTCCTCATAGGTAGGCTGCAAACGAAGCCTGACCGGGGGACGGATAGCCATGATACCGCGTTTCAATTCCTCATAGGTAGGCTGCAAACCCGGCATCGGTTGTGACCAAACCAGATGTGAGCCAATGTTTCAATTCCTCATAGGTAGGCTGCAAACTTATATTTACTTCCGTTCGGCAATTTTTATTTACTCGTTTCAATTCCTCATAGGTAGGCTGCAAACCGTTACCAGGAGCAGTTTGTGAAAGATTTATTTAGGGTTTCAATTCCTCATAGGTAGGCTGCAAACCTGATAATACGAGCTATACGCGGTTCCTTCACAAACGTTTCAATTCCTCATAGGTAGGCTGCAAACGCTTTGCACACTCCTCACAAAGCCTCATGTTATCAGGTTTCAATTCCTCATAGGTAGGCTGCAAACTCAACCTACGAATAATCCCAACTGCAGCCACAATCAAGTTTCAATTCCTCATAGGTAGGCTGCAAACAATTCCAGGGAACGGAAGAGGAATTGGAGCAAGCAAGTTTCAATTCCTCATAGGTAGGCTGCAAACTTTGGTTTCCATTCTGCGGAATAAATTTCCGCAGAAGGTTTCAATTCCTCATAGGTAGGCTGCAAACGGACCCGGACGAAGAGTGCAGTGTGGACATCATTTCGTTTCAATTCCTCATAGGTAGGCTGCAAACCATACCAAATGTTAAAGTTTAACCTAAGTTAAATATGTTTCAATTCCTCATAGGTAGGCTGCAAACGGAAGGCCTAGGAAGCACGACCCTTGATGTATTCGGTTTCAATTCCTCATAGGTAGGCTGCAAACTAAAGCAGAAAATGAATTAAATCTTTTTTGGTATTGTTTCAATTCCTCATAGGTAGGCTGCAAACAATCTTAAAACAGCTAGAAACATTATACAAAAACACAGTTTCAATTCCTCATAGGTAGGCTGCAAACTAAAACACTATTGCAAGGAATATCAGGAAGAGATCAAATGTTTCAATTCCTCATAGGTAGGCTGCAAACTGTAATCGAGGCCGAAATTAAGGGGATAGGCAAGGGTTTCAATTCCTCATAGGTAGGCTGCAAACGTATCTATCAGTTTTTTAATAGCAAGTGCATTTGACGTTTCAATTCCTCATAGGTAGGCTGCAAACGGTAATCTCCTTCAAAAAAAAGAAAGGAGTGGAAAAAGTTTCAATTCCTCATAGGTAGGCTGCAAACAAGTATCACGCTCTTTTCACCAAAAGCGGTTTTTAGTTTCAATTCCTCATAGGTAGGCTGCAAACGAATGAAATACGGGCCGAACTAGAGGATCCCGAGAATCGTTTCAATTCCTCATAGGTAGGCTGCAAACAATCTTAGCTGTCAGGGGGGCTTTAAACGCTCCCTTGTTTCAATTCCTCATAGGTAGGCTGCAAACGAAGACCATCCGGCCCGGACGGAGGGCCTGCAGGCTCTGTTTCAATTCCTCATAGGTAGGCTGCAAACCTTGTTGCCCCGGAGCAGCCTCCCATGTAGTACCATCGTTTCAATTCCTCATAGGTAGGCTGCAAACGGAACAGCACAAGGTGGGGTATATTTTTCCTGAGGTGGTTTCAATTCCTCATAGGTAGGCTGCAAACAGTATGAAGCGCACATATAGGCTTGCCGGACAAGTACGTTTCAATTCCTCATAGGTAGGCTGCAAACTAGAATTTCGGGGTTTTCAGATTGCACTCCTGAATTGTTTCAATTCCTCATAGGTAGGCTGCAAACGGCTCGAGGACCGTCTTTTTGTGGCTCTGAAAATCGTGTTTCAATTCCTCATAGGTAGGCTGCAAACTACGACATTTGGGCTACGCATTACCGGCGAAAAACGTTTCAATTCCTCATAGGTAGGCTGCAAACAACGGCAGTGGGGCACTGGCTGTCAACCGGAATCAGGGTTTCAATTCCTCATAGGTAGGCTGCAAACGGCATTTTGCTCATCTCCTTAACAGAATTTGAACATGTTTCAATTCCTCATAGGTAGGCTGCAAACGGTCGGAACCCCACTGGTCGTCTATACGTTTTAAGAGTTTCAATTCCTCATAGGTAGGCTGCAAACGAAGCAAACGGACGCACTATACCAAACGAACAGCTCCTGTTTCAATTCCTCATAGGTAGGCTGCAAACGGTGCATGGACATGCGTGAGAGGTACGGTCCTGAGAGGTTTCAATTCCTCATAGGTAGGCTGCAAACCGACGTACGCGGTAGAGCACATTGCCGTCATGGTTGTGTTTCAATTCCTCATAGGTAGGCTGCAAACGGCCAGTGAGGAGGAATCGTAAACGGCGCAATCACAGTTTCAATTCCTCATAGGTAGGCTGCAAACCCTTGACGCAGTTTGTGAGCCCACCCTCCATGTAGGTTTCAATTCCTCATAGGTAGGCTGCAAACCCAAGCAGTTCAGCCCACATTACTGCCTTGCGGACCTGTTTCAATTCCTCATAGGTAGGCTGCAAACAGGCCACAGTTTACCACGGGTGAAATCGAAAACCGTTTCAATTCCTCATAGGTAGGCTGCAAACGACGAGCCGGGAAAGATGGTCAGCGCCGAGTATGCGTTTCAATTCCTCATAGGTAGGCTGCAAACCTAACTACATGCCGATCAAAGGGTGTGATTGGATATGGTGTTTCAATTCCTCATAGGTAGGCTGCAAACCGAGATCACGTACTGCGCCAAATGTGGCGCAGAAGGGTTTCAATTCCTCATAGGTAGGCTGCAAACTTTCCGCTCCCAAACAACCGTTCGGGAGCGGGAAGAAAGGTTTCAATTCCTCATAGGTAGGCTGCAAACAAAGTAATATTCGATGAAGCACATTATGGAAAATCAATGTTTCAATTCCTCATAGGTAGGCTGCAAACGCGTCGTGGAGCGCAAGATCGCCCGGCATTTCATAGTTTCAATTCCTCATAGGTAGGCTGCAAACGTTGTAGGCGCTGCGGAACAGGCCATCTTTGTCGGGTTTCAATTCCTCATAGGTAGGCTGCAAACGGCGCTGTGCCATGAGTGTCATAGCCGGAAGACGGGTTTCAATTCCTCATAGGTAGGCTGCAAACTGTAAATAATCGGCATCATCACATCAATAATCATTGTTTCAATTCCTCATAGGTAGGCTGCAAACGCGGGAAACGGTTTAAGCCAAGTGGTAACGATAGAAGTTTCAATTCCTCATAGGTAGGCTGCAAACGGAGTGGTTTACCGTTTACCACGGGGCCAGAACAAGTTTCAATTCCTCATAGGTAGGCTGCAAACCATTCCAGACCAGGGGGTTTGCGGTGCGCGGGGCAGGTTTCAATTCCTCATAGGTAGGCTGCAAACCAGGGATGAGGCCTGGAAGTTCATCAGGTCGAACACGTTTCAATTCCTCATAGGTAGGCTGCAAACCTGCGCCTGGGCGTGGCTAATGATGCTGATCGCGGGTTTCAATTCCTCATAGGTAGGCTGCAAACACGGCATTGAGGCCCCGGATGCCTTCAAGGTCCAGCGTTTCAATTCCTCATAGGTAGGCTGCAAACTCGGAGCATGTGCATTTCAAACAGAACAAGACGGTCATGTTTCAATTCCTCATAGGTAGGCTGCAAACTACTGCTCCATTTCGTAGCATGTCAACCCCTATTTCGGTTTCAATTCCTCATAGGTAGGCTGCAAACCCGGCCGCGGTTTTGACGCCCACACCGACATCGACAGTTTCAATTCCTCATAGGTAGGCTGCAAACCGGAGGTGCTCCGTGGTGCAGGTATGCTCTGTAACGGGTTTCAATTCCTCATAGGTAGGCTGCAAACTGTCCAGCGGCCAGGTCACGGATAAGCACGTGGCGGGTTTCAATTCCTCATAGGTAGGCTGCAAACTCCAACAATACCAGTCAAGTTCATGCCCCTGCCCTGTTTCAATTCCTCATAGGTAGGCTGCAAACGAAGACGGCGAAGCAAGAGGGGCGATGGGGAGCAGGTGTTTCAATTCCTCATAGGTAGGCTGCAAACATTTTCCGCGACCTTTGGCATCGATGATTACTGTCTGTTTCAATTCCTCATAGGTAGGCTGCAAACTGCTTCAGCCGCTCGGCCACCTCGATAATATCGACCGTTTCAATTCCTCATAGGTAGGCTGCAAACTCTGCAACCGCTCGATTTCCGGAGTGTCGTTTCCACGTTTCAATTCCTCATAGGTAGGCTGCAAACATGCCAAAACTGGCCTGTTCTAGTATCAAGCCGAAATGTTTCAATTCCTCATAGGTAGGCTGCAAACTAATTTAGTGAAAGACAAGCAAGTATTGCCAGCAAGCGTTTCAATTCCTCATAGGTAGGCTGCAAACAGGACCGGGAGGTTGAAGCCACCGGTTTCCGTCGGTTTCAATTCCTCATAGGTAGGCTGCAAACGTTCCCAGAGCTAATGGATGCATCCAAAAGGATGCGTTTCAATTCCTCATAGGTAGGCTGCAAACCCGGTACCGCGAAAAAATCCTTCAAAACATCGCCGAGCGTTTCAATTCCTCATAGGTAGGCTGCAAACGCAGATGTCAGAAGAAGGCTATTATTGCAACCTTGTTTCAATTCCTCATAGGTAGGCTGCAAACTATATCGGCGACAGCCGCTGGAGACTGGAAAGTCTGTTTCAATTCCTCATAGGTAGGCTGCAAACGAAGAAGACCTATTATGCGGCAACGCCAGAAACGATGTTTCAATTCCTCATAGGTAGGCTGCAAACCCATTCTGCGGCTAGAATCGCATCTAACGGAAAATAGTTTCAATTCCTCATAGGTAGGCTGCAAACACGGAATGATGAGAATGTCTGTGGCTACTTCAAATAGTTTCAATTCCTCATAGGTAGGCTGCAAACGATGAGGCAGTAGCGCTTGCGCAATTAACCAAAGAATGTTTCAATTCCTCATAGGTAGGCTGCAAACGCAACCCCCTGGCCAACACCCAGGCCAAGCTCGAGCTCGTTTCAATTCCTCATAGGTAGGCTGCAAACTTGCCGTGGCCACCGACGGGTATGAGAGCCCGAAAAGTGGTTTCAATTCCTCATAGGTAGGCTGCAAACCTGTGAAGTCAAGAGAAATCGGCCAGACATGACCCGTTTCAATTCCTCATAGGTAGGCTGCAAACATGAGCGATATGAACGATGAACTGAAGCGGGCCGTGCGGAGTTTCAATTCCTCATAGGTAGGCTGCAAACCAGCAACTGCATCTTCCAGGAGCAGGCCGCATTCCAGTTTCAATTCCTCATAGGTAGGCTGCAAACGATGTTCGATGTTTGCCAGCGCGAGGATTGTTCGTTGTTTCAATTCCTCATAGGTAGGCTGCAAACGCTGGAAACCAGGCGCCGGCTGGGGGTTCCCAAGAACGGTTTCAATTCCTCATAGGTAGGCTGCAAACTGCATCTGCCTTTTTCAACGCTTCTTGTTTGCTTATGTTTCAATTCCTCATAGGTAGGCTGCAAACGGATCAAGACCGTATCGGCCCAGGGGACGGTTCCAGGTTTCAATTCCTCATAGGTAGGCTGCAAACCTTCAACGGCGACCTGGGGTTGGTCGTCGAGTGCGTGTTTCAATTCCTCATAGGTAGGCTGCAAACCGGCAAATGGTGCTTGAGGCGTTCTCCCTCGAAATTGTTTCAATTCCTCATAGGTAGGCTGCAAACTAAACCGGAATTCCTCCGGCCTGCCCTTTAGAGCCGTTTCAATTCCTCATAGGTAGGCTGCAAACGCGGCAGGCGGATTGGATTCAAGAAACGAGAGTTATGTTTCAATTCCTCATAGGTAGGCTGCAAACATAGGTGGCGTGGTGCTGCTTTCGATTATGAATCGTGTTTCAATTCCTCATAGGTAGGCTGCAAACTCCGTACAGTGGCCAAACAGTGGATGTTTTGGACATGTTTCAATTCCTCATAGGTAGGCTGCAAACCGCGTCTCAGAGGCCGGCCCAGGTGCAGAAGGATAGTTTCAATTCCTCATAGGTAGGCTGCAAACTCGGCTCTCTTGCTGTTCGGGATTTCAATATTGACGTTTCAATTCCTCATAGGTAGGCTGCAAACGAGGGGATGCGGGTCTGTCCGTTATCGTTTGCTAGGTTTCAATTCCTCATAGGTAGGCTGCAAACCACCAGGGACCGAAGATGAGCTCCGTCTGTATCCCGTTTCAATTCCTCATAGGTAGGCTGCAAACGCAAGAAGGTCCCCGTAATCGTATTCCTCTTCATCTTCGTTTCAATTCCTCATAGGTAGGCTGCAAACGGTACAAGACAAACCCGCCCAAGACCAGGGACCAAAGTTTCAATTCCTCATAGGTAGGCTGCAAACTTTTTTCTTTATCGTTGAACATACATATTTTGCACCGTTTCAATTCCTCATAGGTAGGCTGCAAACGAAGGTTATGCCAGTTGCTCCGGACAAGCTGCCTGCGTTTCAATTCCTCATAGGTAGGCTGCAAACTGACCTGACGGCGGCCTGGGAGGCGGCCTGCATAGGTTTCAATTCCTCATAGGTAGGCTGCAAACACTAACCCGATTTCGGGCGAAAAAGGGAATCTGGCGTTTCAATTCCTCATAGGTAGGCTGCAAACTAGCGGATGCTATGCAAGTAATCAATGCATTGAAAAGGTTTCAATTCCTCATAGGTAGGCTGCAAACCGTTGTCCTGTCGTTTACCAGGGTTGGCACGAGAAGGTTTCAATTCCTCATAGGTAGGCTGCAAACGGATCACTGGGGCCAGGGTGCGTTTCTACCCTGGTCCGTTTCAATTCCTCATAGGTAGGCTGCAAACCTGTCGCTGTCTCCATCACCATCAGTGGTTTCCTCCTGTGGTTTCAATTCCTCATAGGTAGGCTGCAAACGCTGCTTGCCTGGACGGAAAAGCAGGCTAAGGCATAGTTTCAATTCCTCATAGGTAGGCTGCAAACGCAGCAGTGTTGGCGCAAAAGGTATCCTGGCAAAAGGTTTCAATTCCTCATAGGTAGGCTGCAAACACTACCGTCCGCGAGGCTTTTGAGCAGACCGGAGTACCGTTTCAATTCCTCATAGGTAGGCTGCAAACAAGAATCAGATACTTCTTCGCAGTTTTAGCAATGGCAGGGGTTTCAATTCCTCATAGGTAGGCTGCAAACTATTTACATCACGTTAGGTATTGCGTTAGGGTTCAGTTTCAATTCCTCATAGGTAGGCTGCAAACTCAGGCCTGCCGGCAGAAACAAATACCACAAAATATGTTTCAATTCCTCATAGGTAGGCTGCAAACTGGTATCAAAAAAGATTAGAGGACAGCCCAGGTGCTGTTTCAATTCCTCATAGGTAGGCTGCAAACGGAACCATTGAGCAAAACATGGAGAAGTTCAAAAAAGGTTTCAATTCCTCATAGGTAGGCTGCAAACATTATACCACATTTCGGCTGCTTTTAAAATCAGGGGTTTCAATTCCTCATAGGTAGGCTGCAAACTCTGCTGGACGGCCTTAAAGTGATTGAGAGCGAAAGTGGTTTCAATTCCTCATAGGTAGGCTGCAAACGTCGTCTCTTTTTTTTGTGAACGTGTTAGTTAACTGTGTTTCAATTCCTCATAGGTAGGCTGCAAACCCGGACGTGGTAGGTCTCTCCCCGCTCGTCCAAGGTTTCAATTCCTCATAGGTAGGCTGCAAACTATTTTTATTACAACAACATAATAGGAGGTAGTAGGAGAGTTTCAATTCCTCATAGGTAGGCTGCAAACGATGTTTTTCAGCCGGAACGGGGCGGTGTTCGCAAGTTTCAATTCCTCATAGGTAGGCTGCAAACCTGGTCATACCTGATGGCTTACAAGCTCGAACGGGCGTTTCAATTCCTCATAGGTAGGCTGCAAACAAAGTCTGATGATACCTATACTTATCAGAGTGGCTAGTTTCAATTCCTCATAGGTAGGCTGCAAACGTCTTCGTCAGCCACAATTCCGTATGCTATTACGCTGTTTCAATTCCTCATAGGTAGGCTGCAAACGGAGTATAGCCCGTAATGTCAAGGGTCCGAACAACCGTTTCAATTCCTCATAGGTAGGCTGCAAACGGGTCAGGCGCGGGGAATTATTTCCCTGAACTAACCCGTTTCAATTCCTCATAGGTAGGCTGCAAACTCGGTTAATGTGGGATTCAGAATCAATCTTTCTCGTCCGTTTCAATTCCTCATAGGTAGGCTGCAAACGCCACGAAATAGCGGCAGAGTATGACAGGCACCTGCGTTTCAATTCCTCATAGGTAGGCTGCAAACTCTGGATCAGGCCGTGGAGATACACCAGAAGGCCATGGTTTCAATTCCTCATAGGTAGGCTGCAAACTCGGATGGGCGGAGCTGGAAAGGAGGCCGACATGAACGTTTCAATTCCTCATAGGTAGGCTGCAAACCCGCGAATATGCAGATTCTACGGCCACATCAAGGGATGTTTCAATTCCTCATAGGTAGGCTGCAAACCCAAAAAGAGCCTGAGCTGCCAGAAGGAATGACCGGTTTCAATTCCTCATAGGTAGGCTGCAAACCCGGTATGCCCATCAAGGGGATAAGCGACGTCCGGGTTTCAATTCCTCATAGGTAGGCTGCAAACGCACCTGGCCAGGAAGCAAGCCGAGGTGGAGGCCCGTTTCAATTCCTCATAGGTAGGCTGCAAACCCATTATAACCCAACAATAGAGCCATTTCAACAAGGGGGGACATGACGCTTAAGGGAGTCACGTGCGGGCAATGAAGACATGATAATAGACCAGAAAGCCAAGAGCCACAAGGCACTTAGGGGGTTCCATCCCGTGTCGTCGATCCCCGGGGTTTTTTGCGCTACCGGGGATCGACGACAGTTACTTATCATTCTCGGCGGTAGATACGGTGCTCCACATTGTCGTGTCCTTCTGCTGTCAAGTTTCAACCGTGATAGGCTTGAAGGGACGTACACAGCCGGCCCTATTGGTCGTTAGCCTGCAACCAAGGCCAGGGCAGGTTTACACCCGCAGCTTAAGCCAGGTTCTTGAGAAGTGTGAACCCCGAATCCAAGTGCAGCAACTTTTGACGGATCTCTATACTGGGTTCTTGAGAATAGAGATCCAACCCGAATCCGGCAGGACAATATTCGAGGTCCTTTAGTAGTTTACCTGCAATACTTCAAAGAATGCTTGTGGGTGAGCGCAAACCGGGCATGTTCGCGGCGCCTCCGGTCCCTCATAAACATGTCCGCAGTTTCTACACTTCCACTTCACCGGATTGTTCTTCTTGAATACAGTTCCGTCTTCCAGATTCTCCAACAATTTTTTGTATCTTTCTTCATGCTCTTTTTCAATCCTGGCGATAGCTTCAAAGAGTGCCGCTATATGGTCAAATCCTTCTTCCCTTGCTTCCCTCGCCATCCTGGGGTACATATCTGTCCATTCCCCATTTTCTCCTGCTGCTGCAGCTTTTAAGTTGTCGATTGTACTGCCGATACCCTGTAGCAGTTTCAAATGGAGTTTCGCATGTTCCTTTTCATTTAGTGCGGTTTCCTCAAAGATCTCCGCTATTTGTTGGTAGCCTTCTTTTCTGGCTACTGACGCAAAATATGTATACTTGTTCCTTGCCTGTGATTCACCTGCAAATGCGGCCCACAGATTCTTCTCTGTTTTCGTTCCTCTTAAGCTTTTGCCCATGTTTAAGCCCTCCTCGAATATCGAATTTATCCACTTGCCTCAAGAGGATACAGACTTGCGGTATCCTTTTGAGGTAGCTTCCTTTAATGCCATAGTAACCTCTCTAACCTTTGAATATTCTCCCGCGGCGTAAGTAACTTCCAGAGATGATCAGCTTTCAAAGATATCTCGCACGTGTTTAGGTCCTGTCAGACTCTTGCTGCAGTCGAATTGTCTAAACAGAAGACAAACTAGACTGCCGATCCCACCGGCTTCCAGGAGTTCAAGAACTACAACCATCCTCCTTACGTCTCCCTCAGCTCTTCCAGGATGGCTTTTGCTTTTGGAAGTTGGGTGGTCGGTACGTAGAGCTCCTGGGGGATATTGGGGCCAAACAAGGCCTTGATGTTGACCCATTTCTCCTTTTTCAAAACCACGATTCCATGCTCACGGAGAATCTCGATTAGAAACACTGCTTCCATATCATCGGAAGTGGTCAACAGGTACGTCCATTCCTCCCGGGTTGAAACCATACTTGAAGTCACCCTTTCGCGAACTACTAAAACCTATTAATCCAACGGGCTGATCCTACCAGCCGAATCAACCCGGGCCCCAAGGTCTCTTGAGAGTCGGTCCAAGCGACCCAGTACCCTGCTGGCCCCTTCCTCATCAAACAGTTCCGGACGAGCCCAACGCAACCGGGTTGGCACAAATCGGGCTCCTTTCACCCCGTCTTCATCTACGTCAACGAACAGAATCCCCCCCTCCGCGGTTTCCGGGCTCTTTAGGGAAAAGGTGAAAACAAAATTCCCAAGGCTATAGGAGATAAAACCATCCTTGAAGTATTCAAACCCCTGTAAAACATGGGGGTGGTGACCGATGACCAAGTCGGCTCCTGCCTCCACGAGCCGGTGGGCAAGATTTCGGTCCGTGGGGGTGGGGTAATTTTGACGTTCCACCCCCCAGTGTAAAGAGACTACTGTAATGTCAACCTGCCGCGACAAATCCGCTACTTCTTTCAGGAGCCTGGCTTCATCATGCCCGTTCGCCACGCCAGGCCGCTGGGTTGTGGCTACCCATTCCAGGGTCGGAATTACCCGCGAGGCACTTATGAACCCGATTTTGAGCCCGGACCGTTCCAGGATAACCGGTTTCCATGCCTCTTGATCATTGGAACCCGCCCCCGCGTGGCCCACGCCGAATTTTTCAAGGTGTTGGATGGTCTCCAAGAGGGCGTCTGGTCCGTAGTCCCCGATATGGTTGTTGGCAAGGGATACGGCAGTGATGCCTCCATTCACCAGCCCCTTCAGGGTTTCAGGGGAAGACTGGAAAACCCACTGTTTAGGTTGCGGTGAACCAGAAGTACCTACAGCAGTTTCCAGGTTGCCGAAGGCCGCGTCACAGGCCCGAAGAAGAGGGCCTACCTGTTCATAAGGAAAATCTACTCCCCGCTCCTCAATAATCTCCCCCACTTTATCACTCATGCGGATATCACCGACAAAGGCCAGGGTGATGAAGGATTTAGACACCTCCAGCTTACTGCCGCTAGACAGACCCACACCCGGAAGAATGGCTGATATCCCGGACCCGGTAGTGGAACTTATCGAATCAATGACCCATCCCGAACCATGGAGCAGTTTCTTCAGCACCATTACCAGGTCATAGGTTTTCTCTTCAGCGGTGGCTGGACCGGACCCAAAACCCGGTCCTCTATCCGGCAGCCGAACCGTGACCCGGACAGAGTATTGGATATGAGCTTCGTTGACCCGCCGCACCCCGACCACTTCGTAATCGACTACCTGCCCTTCAGAAGGGTCGATAGTCCACATGTTTGCGCGGAGGTGGGGGGCCAGCTTTGCCTGCAGCCGGTCCGAAAGATAGCTGTAGGCCAAGGAACCGTTCAGGTCCAGCACTGCCCCTAGGTAACCTTCCACTACCTTGTCCGCTGGCTCAGAACGCAGCCCTTCATGAATGAGGCGAATCCGTTCCAACAGGTTGTTCCTTTCCCGGGCCAGGTCGGCAATGATCCCCCTCAGAAGGGCCAACCGGTTTTTCAATCCCTCCGTATCTGTGGGGAAACCGTACTTAGGAGAGACAAGTCTGACCGCCCCCGTGTCACCGTCCCAAATCACCTTCCATCCCATGGCCTGTACCAGTTCCCTCAGGGGAAGATAGGTCGTTCCATTTACCGTCCTTATGGGGTGTCCCAGGTCTGCGGGTTGACCATTGACATAAGCAGTTTGCCGACCAATGGGGAGTTCCAGACGGTATTGAGGGTTTTCGAGGGCTACCACCTTTGTTCGAGGGTCGTACTTCACAGAGAATCCAAAAATTGCGCCCAAATCACGGGCTGCCAACAAAAAGGTTCCCCCATCGTTGAGTACAGAGTGTTGTATCTCCATTGGCCGGTCGTCCACCGCAACCAGAATGTCCACCGGCCGAGGAGCCACCACTGCTGCACCCGGAACAGAAAGGACCAAAACCAGCACCAAAATGATAACGAGTATGTACCAGCCTCTTTTGGAAAACATGTGCCCCCTCCTTTCCAACCGTTATACACCAGGCTTACTTTCCCTTTCCCTAGTTTCGCCAGCTGCCAAATGGCTATAACGGAGACTCTTGAAGCCCCTCGGCTAACCCTAGGGAGTACCTGCCGCTCGAGGGTTCAGTGCTCAAAACTACCCTTTTCCAAGACTCAGCTCCCGAAGCAACTCCTTCAAGTCTGTCGTCAGCGGAGCCGTAAAGGTTCTCCCCAGGCCTAACCGGGGTAGTCTTAGGGTCAACCGCCAGGCATGCAGGGCCTGCCTACCAATGAGGGGTGAAGCTTCGCCGTACATGGTGTCACCCAGTATGGGGCACCCGAGATGTTTGAGATGGACCCTGATCTGGTGGGTCCGCCCCGTGGAGATCTTGATGAGGAGCAGGCTGGCATCCGGCCACTGCCGCAAGGTGCGGTAGTACGTGGTCGCCGGTTTACCCTCCCTGGAAACGATGCGAAAAGCCTGTTTTTCCGGGTGGCGGGCGATTCCCCCTTGGATTTTTCCCTCGCTTCTTGGTGGATGTCCTCTCACCGCGGCTAGGTAGTAACGGGAAAACATGCACTCCCCCTGTTTCCCCCGCTGTCGGTCGAGGTAATGGTGGACCAGGGCGTTCTTGGCAAAAACCAGGAGCCCTGACGTGTTTTTGTCCAGGCGGTGCACCGGCCTGATCCGGCGCGGCTCTCCCCGGACAGACCAGTGGTAGGCGACAGCGTTGGCTACCGTTCCCGCCTTGTAGTCACGGGTCGGATGAACTACCTGGCCGGGGGGTTTATTGACCACCAGGATCTCGCCATCCTCGTGGATAATCTCCAGGGGGAGTGGCTGGGGGACGACCTGGCCGATATCCTCCGGCGGGAGCCTGATGGTTACCCTATCCCCGGGCAAAACCATGGTTCGGGTGAAAACTTCTTCTCCATTCAGGTAAATACCTCCCTCGCGGCGCAGGCGGCTGACCATCATCCGGGATAGACCAAGGGGGCCCCGGAGGAATTCGTAGAGGGTCATGCCTCTTGTGTCGGGGGGAGCCGCGAAGTGATAAAGGTTTTTCCCTTCGCCACGCACCCGGGAGTCACCACCCTTCTCTGTTTCCGAGCCGAAACCGGAAATTCTGACGAGGACTTAAGCCTTTTTCTTGGCTACCCAGTACTTCTTGTCCCCCCGGAAGGCCTAAACTCGGTACGTTCAAATCGTAACCATCACCCTCGGTCCAAGGGTGATGGCCTCCAGGGTAACGAGGCACTTGTAGGCGTAAACCTCAACCCCTGCCCTCGAGGCTTTATGCAATGCCCGGCTGAACTCAGGATCGGTAGCTTTGTTCGGTGTAAAGGAGGAAGCCCCGGGGTGCTGGATGACAAACAGAACCGCCGAACGATAGCCTTCCTTTTTCAAGGTTGTCAGTTCCTTAAGATGTCTGGTCCCGCGGGCGGTGGGGGCGTCGGGAAATAGCGCCAACCTATCCCTGACCAAGGTACATGACTTCACTTCTAAGTAACACGGGGGCAGACCTTTACCAGTCAACATAAAATCAAGCCTTCCCGCCCCGGTCCGGGGTTCACTCTTAATTTCCCGGTAATCGGACAAGGGTTCAAGGGCCCCCGCCTTTAAGGCCTTGGCCACAATCTTGTTGGGCACCCGACTGTCCACCGAGACCAGGTTCCCGTCCGATTCCACTAGCCTCAGGTCATAATCAGTACGGCGCCCCCTTCCGTCAGCGTGAGCCAAGAAAACCCTGGCCCCGGGATAAAGAAGTTCCTGCAGACGCCCAGGGTCGGCTACAAAAGCCCGCACCCTCTTCCCTTTCTCCAATTCTACCTCCGCAAGAAAGCGATTTGGACGGGAAAGAAAGGTGCCCTGCTGTAGTTTAGGTAACCTCAACTCAATCTTTCTCATACTCGCTCATACTCTGGTCCATTATCCTTCTTCCTTAACCTTCTGCCTCCCTTCGCGTTGCTCGGCACCTACACCTTTCTACTTTCCTGTTCCTCTTTTACCTCCGACTCGGTTGGCCCGCCAGCGCTGCCAGGGTTTGACCGGCATGATCATCACGCTGGCTACCACCAAGGCTGCGACAATGTAAATGCCGTAGAACAAGGCGTTGTAGGCCCATGGATCCCAGATCTCCGGTGGGGGTGGAGGCAGTGCTTGAGGTGCCCCGATATCTGTCCCGGCAAGTGGCGCAGGCTGAGGTAGGCCAGGGGGCTCAGGTACGGTGACTGGCACCGCCGGGCGCCTGATATACCTGACCCCAAGGTGCAACAAGTCACCAACAAAGGGCACTCCCCTCTCCGGGAGAACACTCCCGATACCGAACAGGGGGTTCAAATAGGCGATGGCCGGGGGTAAGCGCCAGTAGACCCCTTCGGGAGGAGGAGCCTCCAGGATAAGCACGGTCCCGATGAGGCTTCCAAAGAAAACCACAAGCAAGAAGACATAGGTGGCCACAGCAGCCGCCTGGGTCCGGCGAAAAAGCACTGAGAACAAGAGCCCAGTGGCCCCCAGGGCTAATGCGGTAACCACGTAAACCAGGACAAGGAGGCCGAAATTGGCCAGGGGAACACCACCGAAGGCATAAACGAGGCCAAAAAAGGGTAGTGAGGCCAGCACCAGCATCAAGGCAAAGCCGATAGACGTCAACATCTTACCCAGCACCACCCCAAGACCGGAAACAGGGGTGGAAAAAAGAAGGTCAAAGGTTTGCTTTTCCCTCTCTCCGCTCACAGCCCCGGACGCTAGGGCTGGGGTCACCAGGCAGATAACCACAAGCTGGATGACGGCCATTACCGAAAACATTTCGAGCCCGAACGTGGGGTGGATACCCCCTCGGTAGTGCAGGAACCGGGAGGCCTCGTAGTAAAAGAAGAGAATGGCACTGCTCACTCCCAAGAGGTAAAGGCTGATGACCACCGGGGCACGCCAGCCACGGCTCCGGACGCGCACTTCCTTCCTCACGATGGGGCCCAGGCCGGCCAAGAACCCCCTCCAGAAAGTTCCGGTCTCAATCTTCTTCACCCTCACCACCCCCTCCGGCCAAACGAAGATAAGTGTCTTCCAGGCTGCTGGTAGTGTCTGCGAAAGAGGTAACCCGGTACCCGGCCTGGATGAGAAACTCGAGCAGGGCTGCTCCTTTCTCCGGCCCCCCTTCAATTTCCACCTCGACCCGCAGGCCGTCTGTGGAAACCGAATGCACCTCCGGCCGGGCGGAAAGGACCTCGGCCACTTTCTGGGTGTCCTCATCCAGGAAACGAATACTCAATTCCCGCCTCAACCCTTTCTGCAAGACCTCCTCAACAGTGCCCTGGGCTACCATCACCCCCTGTTTAATGATCCCCACGTGGGTACACAAATCAGCCAGTTCAGAGAGGATGTGGGAGCTGATGAGGATGGTTTTGCCCATTTTCCCGAGCTTTTTCATCAATTCCCGCATTTCAACCCTCGCCAAAGGGTCCAGCCCAGAGGCAGGCTCATCCAGCAGCAATACCTCCGGGTCGTGCATCAGGGCCCGTGCCAGGCAAAGCCTCTGCTTCATCCCTCGGGAAAGACTGTCTACATGGACGTTCCCCTTGTCAGAAAGACCGACCAGGTCCAGCACTTCGTCACGCAACCGCTGTGCTTTCGCTCTGAAGAGACCACTGGCCTCGGCATAGAACTCCAGGTACTCGGTAACCTTGAGGTCATCGTAAACCCCAAAGAAATCCGGCATATAACCCATCCGTTGCTTCACCGGCCGGGGGTTTTGGACAACATCGTATCCTGCTACCACGGCGGTTCCAGCGTCAGGCGCCAGCAGCCCGGCCAGAATGCGCAGGGTCGTCGTCTTACCAGCCCCGTTCTCCCCGATGAAACCGTAGATGGACCCTTTCGGAACATCGAAATTGAGTCCCCGTAAAGCCCAGGTGCTGCCGTACCTCTTTTCCAGGCCTCGAACCTTGATCATCCCGATCCCCCATCCCGTTTCTCCAAACCCATTTGAACCTAGAGTCCCTGCTCGTCTTTACCTGGCGCTTCCTTCAAGCTCCAGGGAGGGAACCCTGAACCTCAACTGGCCCTTGTCCTCGGGCCGCCAGACCCGGAGCCGGAAGAGGCCTGCAGACGAAAGATAGGCTTTCGGCCGGTCGAAGATGGTCATCCTCCGGGCCGCCAGCTCTTCCCATTTCCCTGTCACCCAGTTATACACCTGGAGAGTACCATCAACCAGCCCGCCCCCTTCTTTCCGGTCCCTAAACCCTTCCTGTCCCTGGGTGGCCAAGACCTCAAAATGAAGGGTGATCTTGTTGATGGTTTCCAGTTCCAGGACGGGAATGGAAAACTCGAAGACCATCTGGCCCTGTTCCAGGACATACTCATCCTTTTCACTTCCCCAGCCCCCGCGCACCTCAATCTGACTCAGGCGCCCGCGGAGCAGTTGGGCTGGCAGGTGATAGGGGCCGGCCGGGAAGTCCAGGGTAAGGGGTTGGACCAACAGGGTAAGGTGGGTTGTCATCCCCCCACCGGTATCAATTTCAAGGTCCCCGGGTGGTTCACTTGCCCAACCCAGAAACATAAAAGGCAGGCCGCCGAAGTCCGGTGCAACCTGGATCCCTAAAAACCGCTCCAGGACTTGGCGGCGCCGGGGGTCTTCAGGGTTGACCGGTTGGCGTTGTTGGGCCGGCCCGTAGTAGGGGCTCCGGCCGTACATCCGGTAGATGACATTGAGGGTCTCATAGGACCTTCCCGGTTCCGGTGTACCCAGGTCAAGGGATACGGTGGTCTTCTCGCCAGGATTCAGGGGGCCGATTTTCACAAACTTATTGCCCCAGACCACGGCCCCTTCATCGATCTTGTACCTGGTATCGTTCATGATCTCTCCCTGCAGCACCAAATTGTTGACATGAAGATGGGAAACAATGCGCCCCGGTTGCAGGTCTTCCCTTGAAAAAGTGATCCTGCGCAGGCCCCAGCGGGTGTCTGGGCCGAAACTAACCCGGGTTCCTTCACCGTAGACAACCCGGACCGGAACCTCCCTTTCTTGCCTGATGGGGAAGCCGTACCGGTCATCCCGGTACCCATCGTAGGCTGTCTCTAGGTTTAGCTGGACTTGCTTAGAAAGGGTGATCTCCTGCCAGGGCCGGGTCGGTGCGTAGATGCCAACTGCACTCCCCGCCTGGACCAACTGGCCTTCGCGGTCGAGTTCAATAATGGAAGCGTAGTTGGCGATCACGTTACGGCCGGAACCGACAAAACCCCACGCGTAGATGACGACAATGACCACCAGGGCCAGTACGGGTACCGTAACCCACATCCATTCCCTCCTGTCCAGCCGGGCAAGGACAAGGTGGTTCACCAGACCCACCAGGAGTATGTAACCGAGAAAGAGGCCAGCAACGTTCAACCAGGAAGGAGCCAACTGGGGCGGGAGGAGGTTAATGGCCTGGAACAGCGCCCCATCCAGGGATCCTTCCCGGGCACTGAGATAGTAGCGCTCTTTCGTCACTTCGGGGGTAAAACTAAGATGTGGTTTCAGAAGTCCACGCCAGAAATCTTCCTTGTGGGGCCAGGTGAGCATCGGTTCCACGCCTGGATCTATCCCCAGCACTAAAAGTACTCCCCTGCCCACTCTCGTTGACCAGGCGACCGGGCCGGCGGTAGTTTTCCCAACACCCTCACCAGTGCTGCCCTTCAGTACCGCCACCGTAAAGGGCCGGGCGTGAGGTTCACGGAGGGTGTAGCCTCCCAGTTCTTCAACTTCGAGGACGGTTACCGTCTTCGTTACCGTCACTGGTGGGGCCGACAAGGGCAGGAGGTCAGCAAGGTTGTCGTCCCGATTCCCTACAGTGACTACCAGGACCCCGCCCTGCTCAAGCCAGTCAAGAAGGCTTTCCCGCTGCCTCTGGGTCAGGCTCGAAGGGTCAAAACCGCGCACCAGAAGGACCGAAAAGGTATCAAACACACCAGGTTGTTCGGGCAACAGCTCCCTGCTAATTTTCAGGACCCGGGGATAAAGCGGGAGGCCGCGCTGGTCTTTTCCCAGTTGGATGTTCTCGAGAAATTCAAAGACCTGGTCTTCCCTTTCAGACAACACCCCGGCCAAAACCGTGTCCTGGCCGTATACCTTGAGGGCCGGCCGCACCTGTGCCAGGACCTCTTCGGTTCCGGCTTTAATCAATCTAACCTCGAGAAAACCGTTCAAACCCATTCGTTCCAACGGCACATGTTGAACCACTCGCTTTTGCCCACCAGGAGGAAGGCTGATCTCCTCGCCGTAAGCAATAACCGGGACGGCAACCTGGTATGGGAGGACCCGGGTCGATACCACCACCTCTACCCGCCCCTTGAAAGCTGGACCATTGTTCTTTACGTAGATGGAAACCGGTACCCACCCCGAGACACGGCCTACCCCTTCCCAGCCGGCCTTGGCCTCAAGGTAGAAGCCACTTGTGCTGGTCGCTGTGTTTTGGCCTGACGATTCCTCAGATAGGGCAAACGGCCCGGGCGTGGCTCCCAGAGTGACGCCGGGAGCGGAAATCACAAGGAGCAGGAAGGTTACGATAAAGATTATCCTTGTCGAGGCCAGGGGCCGGATCATTTTCAAAGCAAACCTACCTCCTCAACATGCACCCTTCCAGTAACTTAGTCGAAATCAACCACGGTTAAGTTCCATCCAAGCAACAAAACCACCGCCATGCTTTGGGATAATCTAAGGCAAGATCCGGCTTCTACAGTCAACAAGAACTGATGCCATAACAAAAGCATGGTCACAGGTAATCCTGGAGCATTAAGCAGGCAGGGCAACAAACATCAAGAACAGCCAAAACTCCAAGTCGGGATGGATGTTCCTTTACCGGACATCAACAGCCATCTTTTCAAAGCTTTCTCTGTCGTCAGGGCGGTACTTGTACCCCACCAGTGACTTTTCGAAACAGCGCGAATGAAAATAACTGCAGCCAGCGGTACCTGACATTGGTAGTCAGCCGACAAAGGAGCCACGTTTGGTTTTTTGGGATTCATGCTGCCAAAGATTCGCTACCAGGATGCGGAAACCCTCTGTGTTTGTGGAACTCAATTGTGCTTGGCTAAATATGCCAGGTTTTTTGGGGGCCAAGTAGGTAGGCCCCTTGAGAGAGTGGAGAAAGGAAGAGAAAAGCCCATGAAGGAACTCAGGAAGTAGGGCCGCGGAAAAAAACTGCAAAAGCCAGAATGAAAGAAATGGCTCTGGATGAAGGTATAATTCAATTTTGAGGGGTTTGATTCAAAATACCGGAGACCTCTAAAGAGCCGAAGAAGAAAGGTTCACCGGGTTTGTCCAGTTGCTTTCCCACCAGAGACGTTAATCTTGGTATTTCTATTCTCACTGAAACACCGGAAAAAGCATATGGACCAAGGTTGGTATTGCCAAGAGATACAATCTCAAATTTTCTACCTTGTGGCGGTTAACTGTCATCTCTGACGCAAAGTGGAAGGTTCTGCAAGACTAGTGATCCGTGATCAGTCCTGACCCCCCGTACTTGGCGCCCCACCACCTCCCTGGCCTCCCTCGGCAAAGTTGTGACTAACAGGTCGCATGGGGGTCACGGTTGATATGGCATGCTTGTAGACCAAGAGTTGCTTGCCCTCGCTTTCCAAGATCACCGTAAAGTTATCAAAACCCCGCACCACACCCTTGAGCTGAAACCCGTTGATGAGGTAGATGGTTACGGGAGTGCTTTCTTTCCTGACTTGGTTCAAGAAACTGTCCTGCAGGTTTATTTGCGGTTTGGCCACTTGGCGCTCTCCCCCAATCAAGCTGATTTTGTCCTCAACCATTATACACTATTTTCCATTTAGACGCAATTGCCCTCACTATTTCTTTTGCGGCGTCTTCGACCCCCTTGCCCTCATCGAGCTTGATCCACCTGATCTCTTTGTTACGTCTGAACCATGTATACTGACGTTTGGCGAAGCGACGGGTATTTCTTTTGATTAACCTTACCGTTTCCTCCCAGGTCACCAGACCTCTAAGGTAATCGAGCAGCTCCCGGTAACCCAAAGCCTGCATGGCCACTGAATCTGCGCGGCACCCTGCCTCATAGAGGGCTGTAACTTCATCTAAAAACCCATCCTGAATCATCTGTTCCACCCTTTTTTCGATGCGCTGGTACAGGGTGCCTCGGTCCATGGTAAGTCCGAAGCTCAGGGTATCGTATTGACCACCGTTCCTCTTCCCTTCAAGGGCGGTAAGGGGTTTCCCCGTCTTTTGGTAAACCTCCAAAGCGCGAATGATCCGTCTTGCATCGTTCGGGTGAATGTGCTTGGCCGCAGCCGGGTCGACCTGTGCAAGCTTCTGGTGGAGATGCCTCGAACCGCGGCTTTCCGCCTCTTCCCTGAGTTTTTTCCTCAATTCCTGGTCTTTCGCCAGGTCGGGAAAAATATAGCCCTTGAGCACGGCATCGATATAGAGTCCGGTCCCACCAACCAGGGCCGGTATTCTTCCCCGCCTGTTTATCTCTGGAATCAAGGTCTCGACCTCACCCTTGAAGTCTGCCACACTGAATTCCTGGTCTGGGTCCAGGATATCCACCAGGTGGTGAACGACACGCCGCCGCTCCTCGGGAGTAGGTTTTGCGGTCCCGATATCCATCCCCCGGTAAACCTGCATCGAATCGGCCGAGATGATCTCCAGCGGGACCTTTTCTGCCACTTTTAGGGCCACCCGGGATTTCCCAACCGCCGTCGGCCCCACGATCACCAGAAGTTTCATCTCCCCCGGCCCCCTCTGGTTCCTGTTGTTACCAGATCTTGCCGACATCGTTAGTATTATCCAAAAGGGGCTATTCTAACAACACAACAACCGCAAATGGTTGGACTCACACTGTTCAGCTCGCCGGGTGCAGCTGTCAACCCCGCCCAAAACGCTTGTCTATCTCCTGCCTCGAGACCAAGCTCACCGTCGGGCGCCCGTGGGGGCACGTATAAGGCTGTTCGGTACGGGAGAGGTCTCTAAGAAGTGCTTCCATCTCCTCGATACTGAGGGACTCGCGTGCCTTCACGGCCGCCTTGCACGCTGCCATGGCCAGGTAGGCCTCCTCCTTCTCCAACCGCCCGGACTCCGTGTCGTAGAACTCCTTCAACCGGTCCAGGAATCCCCGTAACGTCTCCTCATTAGCCCCAGCTCCAAAGATCGTGGGGACGGCCCGGACCAGGATGGTGTTTCCCCCAAAAGGCAAAAGCTCAAAACCAGCCTTCGCCAGCACTTCAGTGTTCTCCATCACCAGGTCCAGCTCCCCCGGGTTTAATTCAAGGGTAAAGGGGACCAGCAGGTTCTGCGGCCCCACGAAATCTTTCCCTTCTTCCCCGAGCAACCGGTCATAATAGACCCGTTCGTGGGCAGCATGCTGGTCCACTAGAAAAAGCCCTTCCTCTCCCTCTGCCAGGATGTAGCGGGCATGAAGCTGCCCGATAATCCTCACCTGGGCCAGAAAGCCAGCCCTTCTGGTCTCCACTTCTTCTGCATATGTACGGCGCGGCACCTCGCGCCAGAAGTCCTGTTGTTGCGACTTCACCCCTAGGTTGTATCCTGCGTGCTGCCCTTCTGGTCCTCCGGAAGACGATGATGAAGACGATACCTTTGAAAATGGCCCAGACCCACCTGAACCCGACGATGTGAATACAGGTGCAGACAAAAAAGGCGTGCTCTCTGCCCCCGGAATGAGGACTGCCTGCTGGAGGGCCTGGACCACGGCCCGTCTCAACACCCGGTAGACCTCCCTCTCACCCGCCAGGCGAACCTCCTCCTTGGCCGGGTGTACATTGACGTCTACCCTGCGCGGGTCGAGCTCCAGGACCACTACCACCACCGGGTAGCGGCCGGATGGAAGTAGGGTCACGTAGGCACTTTCCACCGCCCCGCGCAGGGAAGGGTTTTGAATTCCCCGCCCGTTGACGATGAAGGTCTGCTGGTCCCGGGTGCCCCGCGAGACGGTGGGACGCCCCACGTATCCCCGAACGGAAACTCCAGCCTCACTGTAGTCCAACGGAAGCATCCCCTTAGCGGTCTTAACCCCGTAAAGGGCCCCGATAGCGTCCAGGAGCCTGCCGGAACCGGGGGTTTGAAACCGTTTCCGCCCGTTGTGGCTCAGGCCAAAGACGATCCCGGGGTAGGCCAGGGCTAGGACCGAGAGAACGTGGCCGATCCGCCTGAGCTCAACCCCTTGGCTCTTGAGGTGCTTACGCCGTGCCGGGGTGTTATAGAATAAATCCTGAACCACCACCCTGGTTCCTACTGGGCAGCCCACCGGTTCACTCTGGGGCCTGCTTCCCCCGGCCACCCGCACCCGGACCCCCTCTGGAGCAAACGGCGTCCTGGTGGTTACCTCGACCCGGGAAACGGCAGCAATGCTGGGTAAGGCTTCCCCCCTGAACCCTAGGGTCATTACGGCTTCGAGGTCTTCCGCTGACCGGATCTTACTCGTCGCATGACGTTCAAAGGCCAGCACGGCATCATCCGGCCCCATCCCGTGGCCGTTATCGGTGACCTCGATCCTCTTTTGACCGCCTTCCCAGACCCTAACAATGACCCGGTCACTACCAGCATCGATAGAATTCTCCACCAGTTCCTTGACCACTGAAGCCGGCCTCTGCACCACTTCACCAGCGGCAATCCTGTTGGCCGTGTCTTCATCCAGCACGATAACCCTGGATCTTCTCCCTCTCTTTCCTGTCGGCTCCTGTCTCACTTCTTCCACTCCCCTTTTGCCTTCTGCTGGAGCCGGTAGAGGGTGTTCAAAGCATCCAAGGGGGTCATGGCCAGGATGTTGAGCTGCTTTACTTCCTCAACTACAGGGTTTGGCCCCGGTTCAAAAAAGGTCGGCTGCTGAAATACAGCCCGTCCTTTTTCGGCTGCAGCAGCCGCTTCCTGCCCAGCCCTTTGGCCCCTGGAATCACGTTCAAGCTTAGCCAGGATCTCACGGGCTCGTGCCACCACCGGTGCAGGCAGGCCGGCCAGCCGAGCAACCTGAATCCCGTAACTCCGGTCGGAACCACCGCGCACAATCTTGCGCAGGAAGATCACGTCCTCGCCCTGTTCCTTTACGGCCACCGAGTAGTTCTTGACCCCCGGCAGGACCTCCTCCAGTTCGGTAAGTTCGTGGTAATGGGTGGCAAAAAGGGTCTTGGCCCCGATCCCTTCCGGTCCGTGGAGAAACTCCACCACCGCCCAGGCGATGCTCAACCCGTCAAAAGTACTGGTCCCACGGCCAACCTCATCCAGGATGATCAGGCTTCGGCAGGTCGCATTGTTTAGGATGTTGGCCACCTCGTTCATTTCCACCATGAAGGTACTCTGACCCATGCTGAGGTCGTCTGAAGCCCCAACCCTGGTGAAGATTCGGTCCACCATCCCGACCTGGGCTTCATCTGCCGGGACGAAACTTCCCATCTGGGCCATGAGGGTAATGAGAGCCACCTGCCTGAGGTAGGTGGATTTCCCGGCCATATTCGGCCCGGTCACAATCAGAATCTGGTTCTGGTCAGAGTCCAGGAGGGTATCATTGGGGACAAAGGGGTCCCGGTTCAGAGTTTTCTCCAATACCGGATGCCGCCCCCCCTTGATCTTGATCTCGTCGCCCTGGTGTACCACCGGGCGGCAGTACCCATGTTCCTCGGCCACCTCTGCCAAGGACCTCAAGGCGTCAAGTTCAGCCAGAACACGGCTCGTCTTTTGAATCCTGGCTGTTTGGTCAGCCACCCGGTCCCGCACCTCGACAAAAAGCTGGTACTCCAACTCCTTGAGCCTTTCCCGGGCTCCAAGGATCAATGCTTCCTGCTCCTTGAGCTCCGGGGTAATATACCGCTCGGCATTCGCCAGGGTTTGCTTCCTGGTGTAGTCTTCAGGCACCAGGTCCCGGTTGGGATTGGTCACCTCGATGTAATAACCGAAAACCTTGTTGAACCCTACTTTGAGGGACTTGATCCCAGTTCTCTCCCTCTCCCTGGCCTCCAGGGAAGCAATCCAGGCTTTCCCTTCCTTCTGGGCCTGTCTCCACCGGTCTACTTCGGCGTGGTAACCGGCCCGGATCAACCCGCCTTCCTTCAAGGTTACCGGGGGGTCCTCAACAATGGCCCCGGAGATGAGTTGGTGGATATCTTCCAGGCAGTCCAGCTCCCTCTTTAAGGACACCAGTTCCCGCGCGCCAGCCTGCTCGAGAACGGAAACCACCCGGGGAAGAACCTCCAGGGACTGGCCCAAGGCCTTCAGGTCCCGCGCATGAGCCCTACCGCAGGCGACACGGCCAAGGATCCTCTCCAGGTCGTGAATCGATTTCAGAAGCCCCGTCAGCTCTACCCGCATAAGACCTTTCTCTTTCATGTCAGCTACCGCTTCCAGGCGTCTCTCAACCTTTTCAAG
>SESX01000139.1 GCA_004367365.1 Candidatus Acetocimmeria pyornia | reverse complement strand
TGGACAGTGGTTTTGATGGTATCAAGCTGGGGTTGATCCCACCCGGTTTGGACCAGGTGCTGGTGGCCTCAGTTGAAAGGTCAAGAAACCCTGATGTCAGGGCGACTTTTGTCCTGGGGCTGGCAGACGGGGTTTTCCCCGCCAAACTGGTGGAACAGGGGATCCTGCACGGGACGGAACGGGAACACCTGCATGCTGCTGGATTGGAGCTGGCTCCGACAAGCCGGCAAGAGGCTTTCAATGAACAATTTCTCGCATACATTGCCCTAACCCGTCCTCGCGAGTACCTCTGGATGAGCTATCCCCTGGCTGATGACGAAGGCAAGGCTCGAAGGCCTTCCGTCATACCCAGGCGGGTCAAGGAATTAATGCCTGACCTCCACGAAGACCTCTGCCTGGTGGACCCGGAGGGAGGCGAAGGTGACCTTGACTTGATTGTTCGGCCCGGCCCGGTACTGTCGTATCTCGCGGGGCAGCTCCAGGGGTTCAGGGCCGGTCGGGGGATTTCCCTGGTGTGGTGGGATGTGTATAATTTTCTCTGCCGGCAGGAGCAAACCCGGGACCGGTGCGGGCGGGTCCTGTCCGGGTTGTTTTATGCGAACCAGGAAAACCCCGTTAACCCTGAAGTAATTGGTGCTTCTTACGGACGGTCCCTCAGAACCAGTGTCTCTGCCCTGGAGAGGTTTGCGGCCTGTCCCTTTTCCTATTTTGCCACCCATGTCTTGAGGCTCAAGGAGCGGGAACAGTACCGGCTGGGTCCTCCTGATATCGGGCAGCTTTATCATGCCGTCCTGAAACTGTTGGTCCAAACCATCGAAGCCCACGGAGAGAAGGCGTGGGAGGAGCTTGATCCAGGGGAAGCCTCGCGCCTGTGCCGGGAGATCGTAGAGGAGTTGAGTCCCAGGATTCAGAGTGCGATCCTGGTGAGGAGTCCCCGCTACCGCCACCTTGGTTTAAAGCTCATCCAGACCTTGGAGCGGGCGGCCGGAGTCTTGGCCGAACACGGCCGCCGGAGCAAGTTCAGGCCGGCTGGACTCGAGCTGGGTTTTGGCCCCGGTGGTTTGCTCCCGCCCCTTCGCCTTGACCTGGGAGAAGGCTGGACCATGGAGCTTTCCGGCCGCATGGACCGGGTCGATGTGGCCGTCACGGAAACCACCCGGTATTTCAGGGTGGTCGATTACAAGTCAAGCCGGGTGCGCCTTGAGCTGGACGAAATCTACCACGGCCTTCAAGTTCAACTCTTGACCTACCTGGACGTGGTCTTGGAGCATGCGGAGAAACTCCTTGGGGAAACCAAGCTGGGGCAGGATCCGCCTGGTGAAAGACTGAACCTCCCAGGGGGGATCTTGTACTTCCCGGTTACCAACCCTTTATTGAGTGTCAAAAAGCCCCTTTCAAGGTCTGATGCCGAAAAGGAGATTTTCAAGAGGTTAAGGGTGAGCGGGTTCTTCATCGACAGCAAGAAGGCCATCCACCTGATGGATGCGGAACTGGGGTCTTCTGAACGTCAGTTGCTGCCCGTGAGTCTTAAGAAAAACGGGGAATTTACGCAGCGTTCTCCGGTATACAGCGCAGGCCAGTGGCAGCTTTTGCGCAAGTATCTGCGGCACCTGCTCAGGCGTACCGGACGAGAAATTGTGAAAGGGGTCGTCCGCATCTCCCCTTACCGTCGCAAAGGCAATACGGCCTGTACCTTCTGTTCCTTTCGGCCGGTATGTCACTTTGACGTGTTGCTGCAAAGCAACACCTTCAGGGTTTTGCCCAGGAAGCTGGGAGACCGGGCCTGGGACCTTATCAGCGCCGAGGTTGAAAAAGGGGAGAAAGAAAATGGCTGACATAAGGTGGACCCAGGCACAGGAAGCCGCAATTGAAACCCGGGGGTGCAACCTGCTGGTAGCTGCCGGCGCCGGTGCCGGGAAGACCGCTGTGCTGGTGGAGAGGGTCCTGAGAAGGGTGACTGATTCTGATGACCCTGTTGATATCGACAGGCTGCTGGTGGTAACCTTTACCGAGGCCGCGGCTGCTGAAATGCGCGAGCGCATCGGTCGGGTCCTGGCCAGGGAAGCGGCCCGGAGCCCGGGATCGGCGAGGCTGCGGCAGCAGCTGGCCCTGCTGCAGCGGGCAACCATTACCACGATGCACTCTTTTTGTGCGGAGGTCCTCCGTCAAAACTTCTACCGGCTGGACCTGGACCCGGCCTTCCGGGTGGCCAACGAAAACGAAGCAGAACTGCTCCAGGTGGAGGTACTGGAAAAACTCTTTGAGGGGCTCTATGGGGAAAGCGACTCTACCTTCCTGGCCCTGGTGGACCAGTTCGGAGGTCAGAGGGATGATACCGGGCTTGGGGAACTGGTTTTGAAGCTTTACGATTTCTCCCGGAGTAATCCGTGGCCTGAAGGCTGGCTCAAGGATTTAGCCGAGAAGATTAAGGGGGGAGCCAACTGCCTCGACGGTCTGCCCTGGATCGGGGTTTTGAAGCAGGCCGTACAGAGGGAACTAAAGCGGGTTCTTGACATGCTTCAAGAAGCCTTGAAGGTAGCACAAATGCCGGGCGGCCCGGCCCGGTATGTTGAGACCTTGTGCAGTGATTTAGAGACCATGGAAGCCCTCCTGGAGGCTTGCTTGGGTTCGTGGGCAGACCTTCACGCCGGCTTCAATGGGATTGTATTTGAACAACTCCCACGGGTATCCCGGCAAGAAGTCGATGAGGTGTTAAAGGAACACTGCAGGGGGTTGAGAGAGGAAGCCAAGAAACGGGTCAGGGAACTGGCAGCTGAATATTTCAGCCGGGACCCCGGTGCAGCCCTGGAAGACCTTGATCTGGCCGCCGGAACGGTGGAGGCCCTTGCCGGCTTGACCCTTGCTTTTACCCGTCGTTACCAGGAAGCAAAGCTCAAACGGGGTCTGGTTGATTTCTCCGACCTGGAGCACTTCTGTCTCCGGGTCCTGCTGTCTCCGGAGGCGTCCCCCGAAAACCCGGTTCCCTCTCCCGTGGCCTTAGACTTGAGGCAGCGGTTTGCAGAGGTTTTGGTGGACGAATACCAGGACATTAATGCTGTCCAGGAGGCCATCTTGCACCTTGTTTCCCGGCAGGGGGAAAGGAGCCCCAACCTGTTCATGGTGGGGGATGTCAAGCAGAGTATTTACCGGTTCCGGCTGGCGGACCCAGGGTTGTTTCTCAGAAAGTACCGGAGCTTCCCGGAGGTTTCAAGGGGAGCAGCTGGGAAAGACGTGGGGACAGATGCTGGTGCAGATGCTGGTGCAGACGCTGGGACAGCTGTGGCGGGCGGGGCGCCCGGGACGGCCAGGTCATTCCTGGTGGCAGGCGCACCGGAACAGCGGGTTGAGCTGGCAGAAAATTTTCGCAGCCGCCGGGGCGTGGTGGACGCGGTGAATTTCATCTTCCGCCAGATTATGACCACGGCCGTGGGTGAGCTGCCGTATGACCGCAGGGTGGAACTGGTCTGTGCTGCCTGCTTTCCTGAAGCTGACCGGCAGGGGGCCGGCACGGCGGGTGGAGGGAGTACTCCCAGACCATCGGCTGCCGGACCGGAAGTCGAACTGCACTTGATCGAGAGGAAACCGGGGGACCCAGAGGGTGTTTGGGGCCTGGGAAGTGATGACGAGGACGGAAGCATGGGTGACGGTAGTTCTGGAAGTGACCTTCACCAGCAGCTGGAGGAACTGGAGTCGGCCCAGGTTGAGGCCCGGATCATTGCGCGGCGGATCAGGCGGATGGTAAAGGGTGAGGAGTTTCTGGTCTGGGACCGGGGGCAGGGCAGGTACCGTCCGGTAACCTTCCGAGATATCGTGGTGTTGATGAGGGCTGCCAGGGGCCGGGCCGAAACCTTTCTCGAGGAGTTCCGGCAGGCCGGGATCCCGGCCTACGCCGACGTCGGTACTGGTTTTTTTGCGGCCACCGAGGTGGAGACCCTTCTGTCCCTCCTCAAGGTTATTGATAATCCCAGGCAGGATATTCCCCTGGCCGGTGTCTTGCGTTCCCCCATTGGGGGGTTTAATGCGGCTGACCTGGCCCGGATCCGGCTCTCCTGTCGCCGCGGGGATTTTTATGATGCCTTGAAGGCGGTTTCCGAAGGCCGAGGGGAAGACCTGGGAGACCTTCAGGGGAGGTCCAGGGAGTTTCTCGCCCGGCTTGACAGGTGGCGTACCCTGGCCCGGAGGGGCCCCCTCTCGGACCTGATCTGGCAGATCTACCGGGATACCGGGTACTACGACTACGTTGGGGCTCTGCCGGGGGGTAGCCAGCGGCAGGCCAACCTGAGGGCCCTCCACCACCGGGCCCGGCAGTACGAGGCAACAAGTTTTCGGGGTTTGTTCCGGTTTCTCCGGTTTGTGGAAAGGCTGCGTGAGCGGGGAGAAGACCTCGGTACCGCCCGCTCTCTTGGTGAAAATGAAGACGTGGTCCGGGTCATGAGTGTGCACAAAAGCAAGGGCCTGGAGTTTCCGGTGGTGATGGTGGCCGGTCTGGGGCAGCAGTTTAACCTTCAGGATTTGAGGCAGCCTGTTCTCATGCACAAAGACCTGGGCCTGGGCGTGGATATCGTTGATACCGGTCTCAGGGTGCGCTATCCTTCCCTGGCCAAGCTGGCCCTCAGGGAGAAGTTGAGGGCCGAATCCCTGGCCGAGGAAATGAGGGTCCTCTACGTGGCCTTGACCAGGGCCATGGAAAAACTCATCCTCTTTGGGTCGGTCGCCGGGGTCGAGGAGGCCTTGGCCAGCTGGTGTAGGAAGGTTGACCATCCGGGATGGGCCCTCCCTGATCCTGAACTGGCCCGGGCCAAAACTTACCTTGACTGGTTGGTCCCGGCGGTGGCCCGCCACAAAGATGGCCGGCCTTTGAGGGACCGGGCCCGCTGTACATCGACTCCACCCCCGGACATCGAGCAGGCCCCTGGAAGCTGGCAGGTAGTGTTTTGGCAGGTGGAGGACGCCCTCGAGGATGAGGCAGCAGAGGCGTCGGACAGGTCTTTGCTAATGGAGAAGGTCCGGAACTTGGAACCTGTCCCGGTTGGGTCGGGGCAGGCGGAAATAGTTGAGGCCCGCCTTTCCTGGAAGTATCCCCAGCACCAGGTAGTGGGGAAACCAGCCAAGGTTTCGGTAAGCGAACTAAAGTACCGTTGGGACCCTGGGTGGGGCGGACCAGGGGACACGGAGGAAGTCCTGCCGGGAAGTGAGGAGTTTATGCTGGTTGGCTCCCGGGAACCCAACGGCAGCCAAGGCTATGCCCGCGCACCGGTTTTACCGCGGCACCCCCGTTTTCTCCAGGAACCGGCAGGCCTGTCCAGGGTAGAAATGGGTTCGGCCGTGCACCTGGTGATGCAGCACCTGGATTTGACCGGCCGGCTTGATGAGGCCGGCATTGAAGAGCAAGTGGCCCTGCTTAAGAAGAAGGGGGTGATTTCCGAAGCAGAGGCCGAGGCGGTGGATCCGGCCGCTGTAGCCGGTTTCTTCAGGAGTGAAATTGGCAAGAGGGTGCTTTCCGCGCGGCGGGTCCTGCGGGAAACACCCTTTACCCTGGCGGTTCCAGCCCGGGAGATCTACCCAGACCTGCCAGGCGAAAGGGGGGAGAAGGTGTTGGTCCAGGGCATCATCGACCTCCTGGCCGATGAAGGGGACGGCTTCTTGCTCGTGGACTTCAAGACCGACCAGGTGGGCCCTCAAGGGGTAGAAGGAATCCTGGACCGCTACCGGGTACAGCTGCATTTTTACAGCCGGGCGGTGGAGGAAATCCTCGGGCGCAGGGTGAAGGAGAAATACCTCTACCTTTTTGCGACTGGAGAAGCGGTCAGGTGTGACTGAGAGGCTGCTTGCCGCCAGACCTGGCCAATGCGACGGCAGCAATGATCAGGATGATGCCCAGGCCGGCGTAGATCAAACCAATGTTTCTCATGGTCGGCACAACCTGGTTGATTGTTGAGATGACGAGGTCCCCGGGATTGACTCCCAGGACCGCTGCCAGTTCCTGCCCTCCGGAAAGGTCTGCGGAATATTCTAACTTTTTTGCCTTGTTTCTTGTCACCTTTACATTGTTTCTTGTCACTGGTACCGCTGGGGGCGATGACCCAAGATCCTTTTTCTGTCTGTCTACAGACCAGGGGACTGGCGTTGAACCGGAAGAATCGCCGCAGGCATGCGGGGAAAGCAGTCCAGGGGGATATTGAAGGAAAACCGCCGGGCCCGGAGAAGAAGGAGCCCATAGGGAAAAGGCAGAAATTACCCGGGAGTAAGGAGGTTTGTCCACTAACCGGGGAAGGAGGGGGATCATGTACCAGAACAAGCTTAAGGCCAAGATCCGAGAGGGGACCCCGGTTGTTGGTTGTATCATCCAGATGGCGGCCCCACCCCTGGTGGAGATGTGCGGGTTATTGGGTTTCGATTTCGTGTTTATCGACGCTGAACACGGCCCACTTTCACCAGGTGAGTGTGAGGAGTTGGTGCGGGCGGCAGATGCCCGGGGTATTACCCCACTGGTGAGGGTTTGGGAAAACCGCCGGGGGGTGATCTTAAGGTACATGGATACCGGGGCCCACGGGGTTATCGTACCGGCCATCAACAGTGCCCGGGAGGCTCGAGAAGCGGTTCAAGCAGCCAGGTATTTCCCTGAGGGAAGAAGGGGTCTGGCCGGAACCAGGGCTTCAGACTACGGCCTGTTGCTGCCCATAGGGGAGTATACCCGGCAGGCCAACCGGGAGAACCTGGTTGTGGGCCTGATAGAATCCGGGGAAGCCGTTGACAATATAGAGGAGATTGTGGCCACCGAAGGATTGGACGGAATCTTTATTGGGACTACGGATTTGTCTCACTCCTTGGGAGTACCCGGCCAGTTTCACCACCCGGCCGTGGAAGCTGCCTTCCAGAAAATTCTCAGGGCAGGCCGCAGGAGCAAGAAATTCATGGGGGCTGTGGTGCGGTCTGGAGAAGAGCCCCGGGTCTACCTGGAACTGGGCATCCAGGTTCTGTTGACCAGCGTGAATGGTTTGTTTGCCGCGGCTGCCCGCGATTTTCTGGCCCAGGCAAGGACAATGGTCGGTGGTAAGTGAACCAAGGCGCCGGCGCAATGGCGAATGGGGAGGTGGTTCCTTGATGTCTCCCGGGAGCGCTAACGGCTACAGGCCAGGCTACCGGAAGCTTCTGGAGCAAGGGGAATTGGAAAAGCGTGTCGATACAGCTCGGGCGCTCCTCTCCCCGTGCCGTCTGTGTCCCCGCTACTGCCGCGCGGACCGGGCGGCCGGTGAAAGGGGTGTTTGTGGGGAGCAAGGAGAGGAGCCGCTCCT
>SESX01000138.1 GCA_004367365.1 Candidatus Acetocimmeria pyornia | reverse complement strand
TCTGAAAAGGAAATATGGACTACGACGGAGCTTATTCAAAGGAACCGAAGGCACCCAGGCCTGGGTTGGGTCCGGGGTCATGGCCTATAACCTGAAAAGGTTGGCCATGATAGGTTAAGATGTTCCGGAAATAGGGTGTCTAGATTCGGGTGCCATACGCCTGCCCCAGAAATCGACTTTTTCAGGGGCCACTAACTAGCTAGGGCCGAAATGCGGTTTTGTGGTAGTTGAAAAAGCGTTGTAAGAGCCGACTTATGAGGAATGGAAATTTCAGTCCGTCGGAAGCAGGAGAGTATGGACAGGTTGTGCAGAATGTAGCCATGTGTTTAAAAAATATACTAAACTGTGTGCAGGTACTTATGATGAATCGAGACTGTTGCGCTATCGTACAGGTTTTCGTCGGTTTCAAAGTTTACATCCTATATATGAGGAACTAAAGCTTAGGCCCGTCTGTATAGAAGGTAGCCATATGTTCTAAGAAGTATACAAAGAATAACGATTTTCGGAACATTCACAACCATAGAAATTTGTAAATAGCAGGCCTAAGCAGTCTATCAAAAGTATACGAGCGGTAGAGGTGCCAGCCTATGGGTAGATCTGGGTGGGTCCGAATCCGGTTGCGGCGTGTTTTTATCCTGTTTACAGCCACTGCCCCACCAACACTGGTTGATGGCATGCTTTTTGCAGCCAATCCAAAGAGGGGTAGTGAGAACTGAATGAATATTTTTCCGAGGGGGTGTTCCATGGAGTAAGTTTGGAGTAAGTTTAAGCAGCAGTTTGAACCAGCTTCATCACAAGAAGAGGAGTGCTTGCCGTGGCTGATATTAAGAAATTTCTCCAAACTTTAACTGACCTGGTAAGACCGGCTACTCAGCCGGTAGGGGTCAAGATGCTGAGAGAGGGGGAGGAACTACCTCCTAAAACCAAGGTGCCTGGCCGTGATTTTAAGAAGAGGTTTGCCATCTGCCAGGCCAACAGTTTTGCACGGAAGTACGGGTGGGTTTTGGCGTTGGGCAAAGAAGACCAGTCATGCCCTATCGGTTCCGTTATACTCGGATTTGGGGAGCCGGTGGATTTTTATACCCAAGGAAATTTGGCCTATGGCATGTTTTGCGAGACTTTAGAGGCCGGTGCCAAGTCGGAAGCAGCAGTACAGCGCATGCCTTATCAGGAGTACAGTTATCTTCTGGTCGGCCCCTTGGCAAGACTTTCGGTAGAGCCGGACTTTGTCTTGGTCTATGGTAATGCTGCCCAGGTGATGCGTCTGGTGCATGGAGCCCTCTACAAAGAGGGGGGGAGCATTACATCCAGCTTCACCGGCAGGGGGGAATGTGCCGAAATTATCGTCAATACCATGAAGTCCGATGCCTGCCAGGTGATCCTACCTGGCAACGGGGAAAGGGTCTTTGGTCAAACCCAGGATGATGAAATGGCCTTCACCATTCCTTTCAGTAAAATTGATGCAGTAACTGAAGGTCTGGTAGGTACCCACAAAGGGGGAGTGCGTTATCCCATTCCCAACTACATGTTCTTTGAGGCCAAGTTCCCACCTAAATACGTGGAACTGGAAAAGATATGGAAGGAACGGGAGGGTGGAAAGTAGTGGCAACAGGAGCCGAGAGGGTCAAGGCTGCATTTAAGAGGACTTTTGCCGATTACATTCCTACTTACCCTATCCTGGGATGCTTTGCAGCCAAACTGGTGGGAGCGACCGCAAGACAATACCTGACTGATGGAGAGATAATGGCCAAGTCCCAGCTGGCGGCTTACGAGACCTTTCAGCCGGATATCGTAGTGGTGATGGCAGACCTCTTGATGGAGGCGGAAGCGCTGGGAACCACTCTTGAGTTTCCGGAACACGATGTCTGCCAGGTGGATAAATATGCCATGCGGGAAGATAAAGGAAAACTTGCTTCCCTGAGTGTACCGGACCCTGAGAAAGACGGAAGGATGCCTCTTTACCTGGAAGCCTGCGCCCAGGTCCGGGGAATGATCAAAGATGTCCCTGTATCTTCAACCCTGGTGGGACCATGGGCTATTGCTAGCAACCTGCGTGGCATTGATACTCTCATTTATGATACTTTTGAGGATCCCCAGTTTGTGCATGAATTGATGAGATTGACTACCGAAACCGCCAAAGCCTTTGGTGAATCTGTCATCGGGCGGAAAGTCAGTCTGAGCTATTCAGAAGCCACAGCTTCCTGCAGTGTAATTTCGCCCAAGATTTATAACGAATTTATCAAGCCTTACCACCGGGAACTGGTGGATCATTTTAAAGAAAAAAGAGCCAGTGTCACCTTCCATGTGTGCGGCTTTGTTGACCCTATCATATCCGACTTGGTGGATACTGGAGCGGTGGCCCTGAGCATTGACTCCATGACATCCCTAGAAAAGTCAGTGGAAACAGCGAGTTCAAGAACAGTAATTATCGGCAATGTACCTACCACCAGCTTCCAGACAGCTACCAAGGACCAGATGGAAGCAGAGGTCAAAAAGTGCCTGGAAGCAGTGGGGGGGCGGAGCGGTTATATCCTATCTTCCGGCTGTGAGGTTCCGTCCAATGCTCCGGTGGACTCGGTGAAATTCTTTATGGATGCTGCTCGAAAGTATGGTAAATGTTAACAAAGCGGCTGGACCTAAAAGAAAGGCAGATAAACATTCACCGTGTGCAGGAACTAGTCTACAGACCGGCACATTGTGGCACCACACTTTGCTACAGGCCCACAGGACGGAACGGTTCGAGTGGAGCCAGCAGTGGAAGAAAACAAAGGAAGCCTAGGGATTCAGACCCGTACTTGGCAGGGGCAACGCTCCTGCCAAGTACTTTTACTCTTGCCGTCCACCCACTGCACAGCTGGCCAACCCTTGGGGTATAGTGCCAGGGAGGGTGCTTTCGTTACCCCCTAACCCGGAATCTAAGAAGACGCATGCCGTTGAGAATCACAAGCAGGGAGGCACCGGTGTCGGCCAGAATGGCCAGCCAGAGGTTCAAAAGCCCAGGGAAAATCAGGGCCACGGCTGCCAGTTTGACGCTCAGGGAGAAGGCAATGTTTTGTTTGATGATGCGCAGGGCTTGGCGGCTCAATCCTACCAGGTACGGAATTTTCATCGGGTCATCTCCCATCAGGGCGATGTCGGCTGTTTCCAGGGCGGTGTCAGTACCGGCTCCGCCCATGGCAATCCCCACTGAAGCCGCGGCCAGGGCAGGAGCATCGTTAATCCCGTCTCCTACCATGGCCACCACCCGGTGCTTCTTCTGTAGCTTCTGAATCGCCCGTACTTTATCCTCGGGCATGAGTTCTGCTTGGTAGGTTTCAATTCCAATTTCGCCTGCTATGACCCGTGCAGTAACTTTGTTATCCCCGGTCAGCATGATGGTCTTGATCCCGTTTTCCCGGAGGGCCTGAACCGCTTCCAGACTTGTTTCGCGGACCCGGTCGGCAATAGCGATCATCCCCAGTACCCTAGTCCCATCGCCTACCAGAATCACTGTCTTGCCTTTTTCTTGCAGCCGCTGCCAGTAGGGAGTGATTTCACCAAGGTCCAGCCCCAGGTCCGTAGTAAATAAGCGGAGGTTGCCGATGTAGTATTGTTGGCCGTTTATTTCGGCCCTGGCTCCGCGCCCGGTAAGAGTGGTGAAGTTTTCTCCTGCTTTGAAGGCTACCCCTTGCCTTGCGGCTTCACGCCTGATGGCTTCGGCCAGGGGATGTTCCGAGCGAGCCTCGATGGCCGCTGCCAGGCTGAGCAATCCTTCGGCCGTGAGACCTTTGCCGTCACGGACAGCCCGTGTTTTACCGGTTCCTACAGGTTCTGAAGCCCTACCGTCACCGCTGAAGGGGATGATGTCGGTAACCTGTGGAACACCACGTGTTAGGGTCCCGGTTTTGTCAAAGGCCACAGCAGAGATGGCGCCAGACTGTTCCAGGTAGACTCCACCTTTGATGAGTACCCCGTTCCTGGCAGCGTTTCCAATTGCAGATACCACGGAGACAGGCGTGGAGATAACCAGGGCACAGGGACAGGAGACCACCAGAAGGGTTAAAGCCCGGTAGAACCACGGGATGAATGGGGCCCCTAGAAGGGGGGGGATAGTGGCGATCCCTACCGCCAGCGTGATTACCGCCGGCGTGTAGTACCGGACAAAGATGTCAACATATCTCTGCGCAGGGGCCCTCTGCTCCTGGGCTTCTTCTACCAATTGGATGATCCGGGCCAGGGTCGTATCCTGAACCAGCTTGGTGACCTGGATTTCGACGGCGCCTTCCTGGTTAATCGTTCCAGCGAAGACTTCATCACCCACTGTCTTTTCCACCGGAAGGGACTCACCTGTAATGGGGGCTTCGTTTACCGAGGTGGAGCCTTCTATGATCTCCCCATCCATGGGGATCCTTTCTCCAGGCTTGATGATCACCTGGTCACCAACCTGAATCTCTTCCAAAGGCAGGCGAAGCTCTTCTTCACCCCTGCGCACCAGGGCATCGTTGGGAGAAAGGTCCATGAGTCTCTGGATGGATTGGCGGGTTTTCTCCAGGGTGTAGGATTCTAGGGCATTGCCGAGGGAGAAGAGGAAAATAACGGTAGCACCTTCGGCCCATTCCCCGATGGCTGCAGCCCCGAAGACGGCAATGATCATCAGGACGTTCATGTCAAAACTAAAACCGGCTCTGAGGGAAAGCAGGCCGGCGCGGGCTGGATGGTACCCGCCGATGATGATGGCTAAAGCATAAAGAACAGTGGGTGTGATACCCCCGACCTCCAGGAGTTGGAGAGAAAAGCCCAGCACAAGCGCTTTTCCTGACAGCAAGGTGGGAAGGGTCTTGGGGTCGCCCAGAAGAAGAAAAAGGCCGTTCTTTCCTTGCTTACCCGCCAGGTCGTCTTTTGTGGGTTCTTCACTCACCGCGGAATAACCCAATCGTTCCACCTCGGAAACGATCCGGGCTTGGTTCGTTACGATGGGGTCAAAGGCCACTTTCAGTTTTGAGGCTGGGAAGGACACGACCGCCCGGTACACCCCCTCAACCTGGGAAAGGGTCTTTTCGATCCTGGTGGCACAATCGGCACAGTGGATGCCTTTGACCACCAGGGTATGGGTTACTGGTTTCTGGGGTGCCCTTTCAAGAAGTTGCCTGGTTCTCAAGGACTGTTGTTGGATGTTCTGCTGCGTGGTCAAGATCGGTCCTCCTTGTATTGTGCTTGTTGAAAGCTTCGCCTGGAACTGAAAGCCGCCAAGTAAACCCCTCGGTTACCCGGCGGGCTGACACTGACTCACCCCGGAAGACCGATACTGCCGGCCGCGAATACGGAACCGGAACTGGTCCTGCCTTTCCAGGGCAAGGGTGTAGTCTTGCCGCATCCCCATAGTTAGGCGAACATGGGTACATTGGCGCGAGGATCGCCAAGACCACCAAAGGGAGCGCAGAAAATTCCATTGAAGTCAGGATCTAAACTCTGAGAGTATTCAAGTTCAGAGTACGTTGTGAGCGCAATTTCATTTGAAGATTGGCTCAACTGTTTGCACAAAAAGTTTAGCATGCTTTTTGGGGAGGTGTCAATACAAGAAAATAACTCCTGTGGGTGGTGGTGTGAGATTGTCACCTCGAAATAAGTGTGTGAAAATGTCACCTATGAGCAAGGTGATGGTGACATTGTTCCAGGCGACCGGAAATAGGCCAACGGCCGGCCAAAGCACAGCCACGGGCCAACGACACCAGGCTAGAGCCCATTGCGATGCTCAGAGACCGAGTCCAAATAGGAAGTTTTTGGGGTGCTTGAAAAGAGTTTTTGCCCCAAGATGTTACGGTACCATGGGGGTTTGGGGGTAAAGCCGGGCAGAAGTTGACAATCCAGGAAGAAATCGCGAGAAAGAAGGTGAAAATTGCAGACAAGAGAAGGGGAAGCCTCTGTTTTATAGGGAAGATCTCTACAGACAAAGCAAAAATAAAGGAGGCTTCCCGGAATACGTGGAGGGACGGGGAAGAAACGAAGCAGGCTAACCAGAAAGACAACACCCTGTATCAATTCCCGTCTTGGTGGTGGTTTCTCTCTTCAATTGGGCGCAAGTATTTCCAACTTCCTATGAAGCCGTAAAATAAAAGCACTAACCCGAGCATCTCGCCCAGATAAAGGGCTCCGGGCCAGCCTAATCGTGCCAAGCTACCCGCAGCAGCGATGATGACGGTGCCTCCGGCGATGAAAAGGTTATACGTTGCTCTGCTCCGCGCCCAGGAATAAAGGGCCCCAACCACCAGGACTAAACTGCCGGGAATGGTCAACAGCGGCGAGAAGACTCTTACTTCGTTAGCCATGGCCTGACCTGCGACCACTTTTCCCGGAATGAAAGCGGAAGTAATAATCTCCGCCCGCAAAGCATAAGCAAGCATCACCAAGGAAACAACAGTCACATAGGTCAGAAATGTCCAGCCTACCCGTCTTGAAAAAATAAGAAACACTGTTCCCGCACCCAGGTAAGCGACCAGGGCTGCAGCAGTGACATAATACAGGCGGTAAAGTGTGACATTCCAAGCGGCTACCTCCGAGTAAAACTCGGCAAAAGCAGCAAAGGCAAACAAGGCAAAACCGAACGCCCATAACCACTGGTGAGTTTTTCGGCGCTCCAGGTATTGACGGATTAACAGCAGGCTAAATACAGCGCTCAACACGGACGTTAACAATGGCCAAAGGCCATTCATTCTTTCTACCCCTTTTCTACCCTTTTGCACTCTCTAATTTGTTAAGTAGCAAACCCCACTCTTAAGTCCCCGTACGTTGTTAACACATAACCTACACACCCCGGTCCACGTGCTGAGAAGTAACTGGACTTCTCTCCTCGCTTGCGGGAGGGTTCATCCAGAAGTTTTTTTTATTCCGAAGCACCATATATACAACTGGCGTTCCTCAATTCCTTCCCGAAAGCCTGATATCTTACCGTAACCGGCATCCGCCACGATTACACCTTGTGGGATTCCCCATTCCAGCACCCGGTCAATTAGCGACAAGGCCAACTGCCATTTCCGTTGAAAACTATGGCGTCAGGAACTCCAACGTTAGGAGGGGATCCCTACGACAATCATTCTCCACACCTGCCCTTTTTCCTGCGAGGTTCGTCCCCACTGTTGAGGTTATACGATTTGCTGGTCAAAAGAGCCAGAGACAAAAAGCTGGTCCACGGCCGCAAGCTGAAGGTGGACACCACCGTAGTGGAAGCCGATATCCACCACCCCCGGCAGACGTCGGACTATTAGCTGACGGAACGCGCGTTATCACCCGTATCGTAAAGCAGTTAAAGGCTATAGGGGTAGTGCTCCGCACCTGGTTTCGCAACCGGACCAGCAGTGTCAAGAAACGTATCCTCAGCAGCAACAAACTTCTAAGGCGACGGGCCGGCAGTGCCTACCAGGAAGTCTGTGAT
>SESX01000137.1 GCA_004367365.1 Candidatus Acetocimmeria pyornia | reverse complement strand
CAGTTCCAAGTGATACCCCGTCCGAAACCATCGCTGCCATCATTGCCGACGAAGCCGCCATTGGGGTGATCAACAAGAAAACAACCGCCGTCCGCGTGATCCCAGCCCCAGGCAAGAAGGCTGGGGATTGGGTCGAGTTCGGCGGCTTACTTGGTCGAGCCCCGGTTATGGCCCTCAATAACTTCAGTTCCGCCGGTTTCGTCCGGCGCGGAGGGCAAATCCCAGCCCCGATCCAGAGCCTTGGTAATTAACGAGGGCAAACACGGTCCCTTCTGAACTCCTGTAATACCGATTTGACATTTCCTAGACAACAAGAACCTTGAGGGTTATTTACCTCGCAGCCGCACCTTCCTGCTTTAATATGCTCGGCAATCGTGGAAATTGCGGTGCTCTTGCCAGTCTCTTGAACTTCTTTTCTTATTTTTTTTCTTGTCCAACCGAAGCAGTAACACACCGGACAGTTTTCGTCAGCCGATTTTTGAAAGACTGGTACTTTAAGTTCAGAAGTCTTAAAGAGTTCTCCTCCCTCGCTGAAGTACACGATATCACACGTACGATTCGTACACATACTGTACTGACTTCTGGGTTCCAGTCTTGCTAAAGCGTCTGGCAGCAACAGGCTCTTCAGAGTAATTGTCTCAACCTTTCTCCCTATGTTCCCACACATTGGACAGTTAACATTCTTATCCTCTTTGACAGGCTCATTCTTGATCCCACAACAATCTGTCAAGTCTTTGACCTCCAATCTTATTTTTGTCTTATGCTATACCCATATGGTTTTGAGGCATCGACAAACTTATCTAACCAAACTTTTCTTCTGTCATAAGTAATTACCGTATCACCTGAAGGTCTAACCGTTACTTCGCTAACCCCATCCAGACCGGACAGAGCCACCTGTGCGGTTTGGGCACAGCTGGGTCATGTGAAACCCTGACTACCTCCTTTACATTCTCGTACAAGTACTTATTTGTTCGGCGTTTTCGGCAACAACCGATTGAGCCAGCTTCAAGATTTCTAAAATGCGTTTATCCGTAACCTTATAATAAACATACCTGCCCTCCTGACGGCTTCTAACATATCCACACCACCTGAGACATGCAAGATGGTTAGAAATCTGGCTTTGTGAACAACCTAGATTTTCTGCTAATTCGTTTACAGTTCTTTCTCCTGCAGTCAAGGAGGCTACAAGACGATAACGGATATGATGAGAAAGCCCAGAGAAGAACCGAGCCATGAGGTCTGCATGGGTATAGGATTCTGAAGCCACCGCTAATCTTCCCTTCATTTTTTCTTCTCCTTATATCATAATATCAGAAACTGTATAAAAATCTTAGCATGCGCAGTATGATCTGTCAAGAAAAGGATCGCCTTTCTGCCAAAGCATTCCAGGTCGCATAAAGAAGTATTGCCTGCATTCTCTTCGCTACCTGCAATCTAGACATGGAGCTTACATCCTATCCAAGTATTGGGGAGACTATCAGGCAGCACCCCTTTACCAGCTAAGACCCGATCTCCCTTGACAGGTTGATCACGTCCTTGAGCGCTGCAGCTGCCGCTGCCTTCGGGTCAGACCTGCCCCCGATGACCGTGAGGTCTCCCGCAACGTCAGTCTCAAAATGCACCGCCTTGACGGCATCAGAAACCCCGGCCAGGGTGTGCTCCAGGGGGATTGTCTGTGGTCTGACATTCACCTTGACGCCCCTGCCTTCCCAGCAGGCCTCGCCCATCAACTTGATGACTTTCCCTTCAGCACGGGCAGCCTTTACCCTTTCCAGGGTAATCCCTGCAATCCCCTCTATGTCTACATCTTTCAGGGTGAGATTTGCCTCCATGACGGCGTTGGCTAAAATCAAGATTTTGGAGGCCGTATCCCACCCCTCAACATCCAGACTGGGATCCGGTTCGGCAATACCCTTAGCTTGGGCTTCCTTCAGGGCTTCTTCGTAAGGCACCGCGTCCCTGGTCATGCGGGTGAGGATGTAGTTTGTGGTGCCGTTGAGAATCCCCATAATTCTGTTGATCTTGCACCCCGCCAGGGCGTAAAGCGCAATGTCAGTGGTGGGTAAGGCTGCCGCCGTAGCACCGCTGAACTTTAAGACAACACCACTTTTTTTCGCTAATGAGCTGATTTCAGGATAAGCCACCACCAGGGGACCTTTGCTGAGGGTGACCACATGCATTCCCCTGGCCAAGGCAGCTCTAAAATGCGCAAGCCCTGGCTCCCCGGTTTGAATGTTGGTCGGACCGGCCTCAACCAACACCTGGGCCGAAGTCCGACTGATAGCTTCTACCCCGCTCATCCCGGGAGTAGCCCCGGGATAGCCAGAGATACCTACCTGGGAAGTCGAAGCCGTCACAAGCTTATCAATATCGAGACCCTTGGGGTCGTCAGCAGCACCAAAGATGTCCACAGCGGTCACGACCTTAAGCTCCAGGTGATATTGCTCCTTGAGCAGACGGGATTTCTCCTGAAGGAGTTTCAAAAACATCCTTCCGACCCGGCCACATCCAGCCAGCGCAATGGCTAATCTCATGAGCACGGTCCTCCTTCTTGTTCTGTTGATTCGGTTGGAAAAAAGGTGAGGAAATCACAAGAGCCTATTTATTGTATAATACTCTTTAGGAAGGGAGTACCCTTGGAGGTAATTGTGGTGGCGAAACTAATATTTATTGTAGATGATGATGAAAACATCCGTACAATTCTCAAGGCCTATTTAGAACAGGCCGGTTTTAGAGTCCGCCTGTTCGACCGGGGAGAGGGGCTGGTGGAGGCTATTGACCGGGAAAAACCTGACCTTTTGGTACTTGACATCATGCTGCCCGGTATCGACGGAATCGCGCTTTGCCAGTCAATCCGCCGTATCAGCGGAGTTCCCCTCATCTTTATCTCTGCCCGCGGTACAGAGACTGACCGTATCTTGGGGCTTGAACTGGGAGCCGATGACTACCTTCCTAAACCTTTCAGTCCCCGGGAACTGGTGGCCCGGGTGAAAACTATTTTCCGCCGCTTAGAAAGAACATGGGAAAAGGAGCTGTCAGCAGGTGAATTGACCATCAACAAGAACAGCCACACCGTCCGGTGGCAGGGGAAAGAACTGCCCCTTACCCGGAAAGAATTCGCCCTTCTGTGCACCTTGGCTGCTGCCGTGGGGCGGGCTTTCAGTCGAGAGGAATTACTTGAGGCGGTATGGGGGGAAAACTATTTCGGTGACGTCCGGGCTGTGGATGATCTAGTAAAACGCCTGCGCAAGAAAATCTCACCGGACACAGGTGTCTGTATCGACACGGTCTGGGGGTTTGGCTACCGGCTGCGAGAAGAGGGAAGCCCAAAATGAGTATCCGCTGGAAGCTAATCACCACTTACCTGCTGCTGTTGGTCGTGTCTTTTTTCATCCTTGGTACAGCATTTAATGGACTTCTGAACCGCCATCTAACCCGAACCACGCAACGAAACCTGGCGGCTGAAGGAGGAAACCTGGTCCCTCTCTTTACCCGGGTCCTGGCCCAGGATGCACCCCTGCCGCAAGTGCCACGACTGGCCATAGCCCTGGCAAACCGCGTTGTTACCGGGGACTACATCGTCATCAACCGGAAGGGGGAGATCATAGCTGCCAGTGACCGCCTTAGATACCGCACCGGCCAGGTCCTGAACCCTCCCCAGCTGCAGCGTGTTCTTGATGGAAGGGTTGTTAGCGACAGCTTTCGGCTGGGAAACCGGGAAGTTGCAGTTGTCATGCTCCCCCTGAAAAGAGACCACCGTACTTTAGGGGCTTTGATTATGAGCGCACCGTTGAAAGATATTAACGTGGTGCGTAAGGAATTATTGACCCTGCTCTTTCGCGGTTTTGTTTTGACGGGTTTGGCGGCCTTGGCCATGGCCCTGGTATTCAGCAACAAACTGGTTACCCCGCTCAAAAGGTTGCAGCAGGGCGTGGCACGAGTGGCTGAAAGGGACTTTTCCGGAGGTATAAGTATCCGGACAGGTGACGAATTGGAGGAACTGGCCGAGAGCTTCAACACCATGGCCAGGAAACTCAAAGAGTATGACCTTGCGCAGCAGCGCATACTGCAAAACATGTCTCATGACCTCAAAACCCCGGTGGCTGCCATTAAGGGTTATGCGGAAGGCATTGCCGACGGGGTTTTCCGGGGAGAAGAAGCCGAGAAAGGGTTGCGAGTTATCATCAGGGAGTCAGAACGACTGAAATCCATGGTCAACGGGGTGGTGGAGCTGGCCCGCCTGGAGAACGTGGATGAAGACTTTTCTTTCAAGAAAGCAGACCTTGGCGCAGTGGTCCAAGAGCTTGCCGAAAGGTTTCGGGCCAGGGCTGCCGCCAGGGGGATCATGTTAAACACGAAAATAGGGAAGAAAGTATTGGCCGAAGTTGACCGCGAAAAGTTGCTCCAAGCCCTTGGAAACATGGTGGACAACGGCCTGCGCTTTGCCCGGTCCAGGCTTGAGATTTCAATCAGTGAAAAGTCGGGGACTGTTCACATTTGCGTAGATGATGACGGTCCGGGCATAACGGAAATAGAGAGAGAGAAAGTATTTGAACGCTTTTATAAAGGTGACGGAGGAGAAACCGGACTGGGTCTCGCCATTACCAAGGCCATCGTTCAAAGGCACGGGGGTTCAGTCTGCGCGGGAGAAAGCCCGTTGGGTGGTGCCAGGTTCTCAGTCTCCCTCCCAACAGGAAGGTAATTTTCCACACTTTTTCCGAACTTTCATTAAGGTTTCTTAAAAACCCCTGGCTAGAATAAAAGCAACAAGAAACCAGGAGGTGTTTCGATGAAAGCTAAGGTCACAAAGTATCTGGTGTTGGGATTGCTGGTGGCGTTTTTGGCCACCACCGCCGCCCTTGCTGCTCCATCAGCAGTTCCCGAGAAACCTGATTTCAACTGGCACGTACGGGACATTGTTGGTGCCGCGGTACTGAGCCATCTCAGCGATTCTTCCTTCGAAGACATCTTTGGGCAGATCCAGGACCAAGGTTTAGCGCAAGTACTGGATAATCTCGGAGTTGATCAAGACCAGGTTCGCCGGGCGATGGCGAAAATACTCCATCCCAAGGCGAAAAAGGTGCGCTATCGTGGCGACCTCTACCTGGTCAGGACCCTGGCCGAGCTTTCCGGCAAGAGTGTAGAAGAAATAAGGGAAATGAAAACCGACGACAATACATGGCAGGATATAGCCCAACAGCTCGGACTGGATTGGGAGGAAGTAGCAAAGGAGATCCGCCAGAATGTCCAGATCCTGAAGGGTAAGAAAGTGCGGCATCGTACCGGCCTCTACCTAGTCAGGACCCTAGCCGAGCTTTCCGGCAAGAGTGTGGAAGAAGTAAGGGAAATGAAAACCGAGGACAATACGTGGCAGGATGTGGCCCAACAGCTCGGACTGGATTGGGAAGAAGTGGCAAAGCAGATCCGCCAGAATGTCCACCGCAGCAAGGACATCCATACTGCCAGGCGCCTGGCCGCTAAGCTGGATATCCCCCTCGAGAAAGTCCTTGAGCTCAGGGACGAAGGGAAGAACTGGAGGGAGTTCTTCGAAATCCTGAAGGGTGAATAGCGGCTTCAAACCTTGGCAACCCCAAAGGTTTTGAATTAGCGAGGCCCCGAAATACCGGGGCCTTATTCTTGTATCTCTCTTCATCCCGCCCATGCGGCTACCAGTTTGAACCTTGTCCAATTTACCAACTGCTTTTTAACTGGATAACTGATGAGTTCCCAAACCCCCATCGGGACGTGCAATGATCCTTTGCAGGAAATCTATGACCATACCGCAGCGGCTTCTTTCAGACCCCACCGCTGCCAATAGCGCCCTTGCCTACGGATTGTCTTCCCGCCGGTTAGGCGACAGGGCTTCTTTCGGCCTGTCGGCTCAGCAGGCATGCCCAGCAAACGTGGAAAAGGCGGGAGAAACACCCGCCTTTTCGACACCTCTTCTTCATCTCGTCTTTCCCGCGGTGTCAGTCCGTCTCCTTCTCCACCAGTACTAATCGTCACCGACATCGGCGCCAACCAGTGGTTCCCGCTTGATGCGGCCGAAGGTGAGAACCGTTTCCACCAGCAGCCAGATCTCAAGGAGAATGATACCGATCCCCAGTACCAAGAGCAAGGTCTGTCCAGAGGCAGCAAAGTTCCTGACGTTGATGAGCATAGCCCACGAGGTCATAAAGAGGACAAAGAGCATCGGGATCACGGTATAGATGGTGGGTTTCCTGATTCTCACCAGCCAGACTGTAATCATCAGCAGGGCCAGGCCGGCCATGAGCTGGTTCGTGGCTCCAAAGAGGGGCCAGAGGATGAGCCCGCCCTTGCCCCCGTTGATGAGGGCAAGCAGGAAGGCCGTACCAACGGCTATAATGGTCGCTCCGTGGCGAGAAGCGAGGGCCTTGACATTGTAGTCCTCAGCCAGCTCGCTGATGATATACCTCTGGATACGGGTGGCGGAGTCAAGGGTAGTGGCCGCAAAGCTGACAACCAGTACGGCTACAATACCAGTCGCGAACTCGGGACTGAGACCCAGGGCGGTAAGAAAGGTGGAGCCTCCTTCCACGAAGGCACTAACCTTGGCTCCCAATCCCTGGGCAGCCGACCAACTGGCGTAGTGTTCACTCCAAGCAGCCCTGGAGGCAAAACCGGCTGTGGCCGCCAGAACAGCCATGACAGCGAGGGTTCCTTCCATCAACATCCCGCCGTAGCCCACGGCCTTGGCATCCCTTTCATTGTCAAGCTGTTTGACAGTGGTCCCGGAGGAAACCATGCTGTGGAAACCGGAAATGGCCCCACAGGCAATGGTAATGAAAAGAAAGGGAACAAACATGGGGGCATCCGGTACATTGGTGTTAACGGCCGGGGCCACGATGGCCGGCCTGGCAACAAGAAGACCCAGGTACATGAGGGCCAGGGCAACGAACAGCTGGTGGGAGTTAATGTAGTCACGGGGCTGCAGGAGAACCCAAACCGGTAGCGTTGAAGCAATATAGGCATAAACCAGCAGGATAATGACCCAGGTGAGGATAACGTTGCCACCAATGAAGGCCGGAATTTCGATGGGGATAATTGTTCCCAGGTAAACGAAAATGTAAAGGGTAATAATTGCCACGATACCAGCCAGAGTTGGGTTTGCCGATTTCTTGTAGACCATGTATCCGACCAGGAGTGCGATCGGGATCTCAACCCAGATCGGCAAGACACTTTGTGGGTAAGTGGTGAAGAGAATAGCAATAACCAGGCCGAAGACCGCAATCACAATGAGTAAGGCAAAGGATGTCAGAAGGAGAAACAAGGTCCGGGCCCTGGGCCCAACCAGGTCCTCGGTAAGCTCACTGATGGACCGGCCTTTATGCCGCGCCGAGACCACTAGAGCACCAAAGTCGTGGACAGCCCCCATGAAGATGGCTCCGAACACAACC
>SESX01000136.1 GCA_004367365.1 Candidatus Acetocimmeria pyornia | reverse complement strand
CGTACGCACGGTTCTGTGAGAGGGATGGCGCTAGCTTGATCACCTAGCGCCACCCTACTCGATCCTTTAGCCAACTCGAAGACTACCCCTAGCAGCCACCGACACGCAGGGCTCAACCCGGGGTTTCAAGGTTGCCTCCAAGGTTTTTCTCCTTTAACGGCCGGGTTGTGAAACACAGAACATACCCATGCTTGGCCCAACGCCGGCCAGAATAACACATGGGACTACGGCCGAACCTTTACTTCTTCGCTCACCTCAAGGTACTGCAAGATCAACTCGTCCAGTTTCCTGGAAGCCTCCAGGACCCTGTTGTAATCATGATGCTTGCCTTTCCTGTACTGCTCAACTTCTAAGCTCAGTTTGGCCCTGGCATCTTCAAGTTCAGCCAGAAGCTGTGAATAATCTGCTTTTTTTGCCATGATTAAACCTCCTGCGCCATCTGCGGCATACAAGTCAAACACACCTACAGATTATACCGGGGTTCGCCCGAGAATCATGTCGGTATCTGTCATGAGCCACAGGTTTTTTTTCTTGTTCCGTGTTAAGGATTTCGGCCTTCACTTTTTTCCGCGCTCTTTTCGGTGGATAACCTCAAGACGACTAGCCCTCTCGAGGGATGCACCATAAAAAAAACGAGGGTGCAGATTGGCAGCCTCCCAAGGGAAAGAGGATATACGGCTTGGAACAAACGGGTACTCACATAAAAGGACGGCCGGCAGTTGCCTCAAGACCCGAGTTGTCACCATTTCAACGAACAGCATCCTTTCCTGCCCGACCTTCGGCAGGATTAGCCCGACCTGGCCTGCAACTCTGAGGGATTTATAGCCCGAATCCAAAGCCTGCCGAACGATGACCGACATCGCCTGCTCCAATTTTCGTCCCGAAACCGACGCGTACAAATCAGCTACATCGTCCGGGTCAAGAAATTCCAAACTACCGCACTCTACGGCGGCCTGGCCCTTTGCTCCCAGCAGGTCAAGGAACTTGGGCTTGATCCCGTCTGCAAGGTAGATTGTACATTTCTCACCGTTTTCTAAACCGGCCTTGATGTAAGGGACAACGGTGGCCAGGAAATGGTCGTCACTGTAATAGACGTGACAAAGGTGGTCGCCTAAACGCAGGTTTGTACCGGGAACACCTGATGGTACCAGAATTCGGTTTCGCCTCATACAGAGCATCCTCCGAACCCTTCTTAATCTAAATCCTGATCTTAACCTTGATCATAACTTACTTGACCTGCAACGGCCTCTTGGTTGCCAGGGCTACTAAAACTTTTTCCCCGCTTGCCTGGGTCATCCCTGCTTCCCAGGGATTTAAATTGAACTCTATGCTAAAAAACCCCCTCAACCTCCTTGTTGGGAAAACCTCATGGGTGAGCAGGTTTACAAGGAGGCGAGGTAAACTCCAGAAAACTTTTCTCTTGATCTCACTGGCCTGACGAGAGGGACTTTCCTCTCACGGGACTATGGTTCCATGCCTTGCGGCTCGGCGGCACCACGGCGGATGAAAATCAGGAACAAGCCGGCTGTTGCAGTCTATACCAGGGGCGCCAACGAAGGGGTAGGCGAAGGAAGGCGGGCGCGATCGGGACATTTTCGTAGAAGTGCCTCCAGCGGCGGCACCACGGAGGATGAAAATTGGAAGCGGTATTTCCCAAAGGTTGCACGCCCGGGTGCTCCGGAACGAGACCGGTTATGCTGCAGCCCCGGAGGGGCGCGGGGTGCGAAAGGCGAGTGGACACCCCCGGGCGAGCCGGATGGTGGCATTTTCGCAGCAGTCTGTCGGGATGGTCGGCCCGGGCCTGAAGAGGTTTTTGGCCCTTGCAGGCAGAAACCTGGAAGGGGAGGGATTACCCTTGAAGGCAGCTCTATATCACGGACGGCGGGATGTTCGTATCCAGGAAGTCGAAGAACCGGTACCGGAACCGGGCCAGGTGAAGATTGAGGTCAGGTGGTGCGGTATCTGCGGGTCAGACCTCCATGAATACCGGGCAGGCCCTGTCTTTATTCCCCGTGAAGACCCCCATCCCCTGACCGGCCAGACCCTGCCTGTGATCCTTGGCCATGAGTTTAGCGGGCAGGTTTTTGAGACCGGCGGCGGTGTTACCAGGGTGGTACCGGGGGATCGGGTTGTAGTGGAGCCAATTCTTCGCTGTGGGGTGTGCAGGTGGTGCCGGCGGGGCCAGTATAACCTTTGTGCAAAGTCCGGGTTCTTGGGTTTGAGTGGTGGTGGCGGCGGATTTGCGCATTACGTGGTTGTCCCTGAAGAATACGTCCACCCTCTCCCCGGGAACCTTGATTTTGAGAAGGCGGCCCTGGCCGAACCCCTGGCGGTCGCCCTCCACGCCGTCAGGAGGGGACAACTGCGGGCCGGGGAGAGAGTAAGCATTTTCGGGGCCGGACCCATCGGGCTGGCGGTTCTGCTGGCGGCCAAGGCTGCCGGCGCATCCCAAGTGATAGTTTCGGAAGTGGTCATGGCTCGGCGCGAGAAGGCTGCCGCCCTCGGGGCTGACACAACCATTGACCCACGAAAGGAATCTGTACCCAGGGTCATCAGGCAGGTCACCAGGGGAGCAGGGGTGAACGTGGCCTTTGAGACCAGCGGCACCCCAGGCGGCCTGGGTGACGCCCTTCGCTCCCTGGACAAGGGGGGACGCGTGGTGGTTGTCAGCCTGTGGGAAGACCGGATTCAGGTGGATTTCAACCGCCTGGTCATCCCGGAGAGGGAAATCATCGGGTCTTTGGGGTACTGCGGAGAGTTCCCGGCTGTGCTTGCCCTCATGGCTGACGGCCGCCTCGACCCCTACCCGCTGATTACACGGAGGATCGACCTGGTTGACTTGGTTGCCGGCGGGTTTGAGCGCCTGGTGCAAAATCCGAAAGAAGTTAAGATCCTGGTGCAGCCGGGGTAGGTTTTCCTGGTTCCGCGGCCCGCCGGGCCCGCGGTGTAAGAGGCTTTGCTCTTGAGCGGGCTGGGCCGGTCAAGGTTACGCTTTTCATTATGTGAGAAAAAGGAGTGGTGAACAATGGTCCGGCGCCGTTTTGTGGTCGAGTTTGGCCTGGGGGTCGACCAGCACGGACAGGATCCCACCAATGCAGCCCGAAAGGCGGTAGCCGACGCCATCTCCAGGTCCTGCCTTTGCGGCCTGCGGGAAGTGGTGGGCCTCAAGGACCTGAACGAGATGCTCGTTGAGGTTAAGGTTGGATGCCCTTACCCGGAAAAAGTCAACCGTAAAGAGGTCCTGGAGGTGTTGCCCCTAGGGCAGAAGAAGGTGGAAATCGTTCCTGGAGGGCTCACGGCTCAGACCATAGTCCAGCCCGAACTCGGGGATACTTCGGATGAGGCATTAGTGGCCACCGCGGCGGTCACGGTTTGGGTTGACATGCCCAGGGAAGATGGCTAGCTTTGCGACCCCACGGCCGGTCGGTGCCGCCAGGTCGGCGTGATGGCATCAACGCCGGGAAGTTCTCGGAGAAGAAAAGAGCGGGGCCTGGCGGCTTAGGCTTTCGGGGAAGGTCAATCAGTACTTCAGAACCCGTAGGCTGGAAGGGTTTCCGGACCCGGACGGAGTTGTATGGAGGGACGTTCCCGGTGGTATGAGCCTGCCCATTTCGGCAGCGGCAGGTTGCACGTCAAGGGGGGTGCCCAAATGTGGCCGCGAGGGCCAGAACTGACTGTCATTGAACGAATTCAGACTCCGCGCGGCGAACTCCAGCTGCAAAAGCGTTTCGGCCACTACGAGATTATTTTCAACGGTGTCTTTTTGATGGCAACCTATAACGGGGATTCCGAGATGGAAATGGTACGCCTTGGCCTGGAAAGGCTCGATGCCGGTGCCCTTTCCCTGAAGGTTTTGGTGGGTGGCCTTGGTGCTGGGTACACGGTCAGGGCTGCCCTTCAATCAGCGAAGGTGAAAAGGGTGGATGTCGTCGAGATCGAGCCGTGTGTCATCCGGTGGAACCAGAATTTACTTCGGGAGTACAACCAAGGTGCACTCTTTGACCCCCGCGTGAGGGTCATCAACGACGACCTGGCCTCCTACCTGGGAAAAGGGGGTGCCTCCACCTACGACCTGATTGCCCTCGATGTAGATAACGGGCCGGAGTGGGTGGTCCTGGAGTCAAACCGTGCGTTATACCGCACCTCCGGGCTGAGAAAATTGAAGAAGGCCCTGGCACGTAACGGTCTCCTGGCTGTCTGGTCTGCCGGCCGGAGCAAACACCTGCGGGCAGCGATGGTCAGAGTTTTTGGCAACGCAGAAGAAGTGGCTGTCCTTGGCAAGTTCGACGGAGTGCCCCAACGGAATCCCATGGACAACTGCCTGCAGTGCCCTGCACACCCCGGGAGAGGCTCCGGGACGGCTGAACCCAAAAAGGAACCCGAGGCCTATGTTTACCTGGCCCGGAACGAGAAGCAAGGAAAGTGAAGGAAGGGGCTTCCTTGCAGCCAATACAGGAATGCGATACAATAAAGCCCCCTGTGCACGGCAGTTGGTTTGTGCACTCTGAAAGAGATTGCGAGATGATTCTGGGGCGGAGGTGAAAGAGGAGTGAACGAACTGGGGGCAAAGTATGTTGCCCCGAGTGCTGAAGCGGCAAGGACCAGGGAGGCGGTGGTAAAGTGGCTAAACGACCGCGCTGTCTCCCTGGCAGAAATCGCGGAGCTGGTCTACGAGATCCAGAAAGGGTACATTTCGGGCTTAACCCTCCGGGACTGCCTGGAAAGTGTAGAAAGGGTTCTAGAAAAGCGGGAAGTACAGAACGCGGTTTTAACGGGGTTGGCCCTAGACATCCTGGCGGAGAAAGGTCAGCTGGGCGAACCCCTCTTAACCATGCTCAGAGAGGATGACAGCCTCTACGGGATCGACGAGATCCTTGCCCTGAGTGTGGTCAACATTTACGGCTCCATCGGCCTGACAAACTTCGGTTACCTTGATAAAGTGAAACCGGGGGTCATTGGGCGTGCCAACAACCAGAAAGGGAAAAAAGTAAATACCTTTCTTGATGATATCCTTTCGGCCGTGGTAGCTGCGGCGGCAGCCCGACTTGCCCACCGGGCGCGTGATACCGGGCTGGAAAAGAAATTCAGACCGGCTTAGTGGGTTTTAGGATCGCGTTTCCACCGTGATTTTCTTTACCTGAACCGGAAAAATGTGATATAATTTCGTCGGCAACGTCTGGAACGCGAAGGCCAGACATGAAAAAATCGAGGATGCTGCCTGGCTTTGAGGCAGGCAAGGCAAACTAGGGAGGCGGTTTTTTTATGGACAGGCTGACAGATAAAGGTATGGTTCACTTCCGCCAGGTTGCCGGGCCAACCCTGAGGGATCCCAAGAACGGCACGCCCTGCGGTGAGTGCCAAACCTCTTGCCAGTCTGCCTGCAAGACCTCATGCACTGTCGCCAACCAGCCCTGCAAAAGCTAGGTTAGAGCAGTTTCGAGACCCTGTGCCAACCTTTGGTCCTGTACAGGCAATCCCGAAGGGATGACGCGAGGGTCGTTCTTTTCCCTGGAGCCTTGTTGGGACGTGGTAGGGGTGGTTGGGTAGTGGAAGGGGTTTTGGAACCGGGAAAATGCCGGGATGGAGAATCTCTGGTGCACCGGTTTGAGGTCAATGGGTCCAGGCTGATCCTGGACGTAAACAGCGGGGCGCTCTTCGAGGTGGACCAGGTTGCGTGGGATATTGTTGGCCTGGGCGCCAGGGCTGGGTTTGACGAGGTTATGGTTCGCCTGGGCAAATCCCACCAATCTGAACACCTGGAAGCGGCGTTTCGGGAACTGTGCCAGCTGAAGGACCGTGGTCTGCTTTTCTCCCGGGACCGAACCCAGCAGGGCTGGTACGATGGGAGAGAGCTTCCTTGCAAAGCCCTGTGCCTGCATGTTTCCCATGACTGCAACCTTCGTTGTGCCTACTGTTTTGCCCAAACCGGGAACTACGGCGGCCAAAGGCGTCTGATGCCTCTGGAAGTGGCCCGGGCGGCTGTCGACTTCCTGCTCCGTTCTTGTGGTCCCCAGGAAAACCTTGAGGTTGATTTCTTCGGGGGGGAGCCCCTGCTTAATCTTGCGGTTATCAAGCAGGTGGTGGAGTACGCCCGGGAACAGGAGGAAAAGCACCACAAGCGTTTTCATTTCACCGTGACCACCAATGCCGTAAGTCTCGATGAAGACACGATCCGGTTTCTCAACTGCGAAGTATCAAATGTCGTTCTAAGTCTAGACGGCCGGCCGGAGGTCCATGATTCCGTGCGGAGGCTGAGTAACGGCCGGGGCAGCTACCAGCTGGTACGGGATAACATCCTCCGGTTTGTGGCTTCCCGGGACGGGGACTACTGGGTGCGCGGCACATTTACACGTTGTAACCTTGATTTTTCCCGGGATGTTCTCCATCTGGCTGACCTGGGATTTCGCAACATTTCCGTTGAACCGGTCGTGGGGCTGCCGGATGACCCGTACAGCATCAGGCCCCAAGACCTACCCCGGGTGGAAAAGGAATACGAAACCCTGGCCCGTGCTTACCTTGAACGGTGGGCGGCAGGCCGAGGGTTTTATTTTTTCCATTTTGAGGTAGACTTGGAAGGGGGCCCCTGTTTGGCCAAAAGGCTGACAGGGTGTGGTGCGGGCAGCCAGTACCTGGCAGTTGCCCCTGATGGAGGCTTGTACCCGTGCCACCAGTTCGTGGGGCGGGAAGGTTTTGCGGTAGGTAATGTTTTTTCCGGTCTTGTGGGGACCGAAATCGTGGACAAGTTCCGCAAGGCAAACATCTACAGGAAAGAGGATTGCCGCCTGTGCTGGGCCCGTTTTTACTGCGGCGGCGGCTGTCACGCCAATGCCCACCTGCTGAAGGGCTCTATCTACCGTATGGACCCGGTTGGTTGCGCGCTACAGAAAAAGCGGATCGAATGTGCCCTGTGGCTCAAAGCGAGAAGACTCCAGGGGAAAGTGCCTGTAGCCACGGCGTATCAGGCCACGAGGTAGACAGTTTCGGTTCGTTTCCGTCAACTTGAATATGTTGTATTGGGAGGGGAACGGCCGTCATCGGAAACGGGGGCGTGTCCAATGAACAAATCGAAGGTGATGCTCCTTTTTGCCACAGCCTTGGTGGTGGTATTTGCCGCCTGGACCTACGCCGGAACCCCGGGACAACCCCGGGTAACGGTTTACGAGGTCAGGATCGACGGGGAGCAGATCGGAATTGTTCTCGATAAGAACCTGGCGGAAAGGGTTCTCGAGGAACAAAAAGGGAAGAGCAGTACGGAACTCGTTGCTTCAGCGGATTTACGGTTGAAGGAGCGGGTAACCTTTGTTTCCAGGGAAGTCAGGGAGAGTGAAGTGGACAACCTCAACCTGTTGAGTGCAGAGGAGCTCGAAAAGGTATTGGCCGGCCGCCTGACCTTTGTCACCTCGGCTACCTACATCACCGTGGACGGTCGGGCGGTGGTGGCTGTTACCAGCGAGGAAGCCG
>SESX01000135.1 GCA_004367365.1 Candidatus Acetocimmeria pyornia | reverse complement strand
GTCTCTCTTTTTATCTCTTTATCCCTAATTCCTCCTACCGCCTACTAAAACTTTACACTAACAGTTAAGGCATGAGAGGAAGACTCCGAATTAGATTTTGCCCATTCAAAAGCCCTTTGGGAACTACCCACGGCCAATGTCCAATGTCAGCCCTGCGCTGGTTTATTGAGCAGGAATTTTCTTCAGCGGGTGTAATTTTAGATAACCCCTTCTTTTCGAAGGTCATCAATTTTTCTTTCATTCAACCCTAACAGGTCGCCGTAAATCTCTTGATTATGTTCGCCCAAGCGAGGGCCAGTCCATTCAACAGCGCCTGGGGTTTCGCTCAGTTTTGGAACAATACCAGGCATCTTGATTCGACCCACCACCGGATCTTCTGCCTCCAGGATCATTTCACGATGATAGTAATGCTTATCTTTAGCAATATCAGCCACACTATAGATTGGTCCTGCTGGTACTTGATGTCGGTCCAGGCTCTCAAGGAGTTCCTTAAGCGTATGTTGTCTGGTCCATACGCTGATTATATCGTCTAATATCTGCTGGTGTTCTCCCCTGGATTGGTGGTCAACAAACCGGGGGTCGTCAGCCAGATCTTGCTGACCCATGGCTCGGGCCAGACGTCTCCATACGTTATCGGCGTTGGCACCGATCACTATCCATTTCCCATCCCCAGTGGGATATGTGTTGGAAGGCGCAATTCCAGGAAGGCCTGTGCCATATCGTTCACGGATAAAACCCAACTTATCGTACTCAGTCAAAGCACTTTCCATAACAGAAAACACAGCCTCATAAAGGGCTACGTCAATAACCTGACCCTGTCCGGATTTGTTGACATCGCGGTGGTACAGGGCCATTAAAGTACCAATTACAGCGTAAAGGGCAGCCAGGGAATCCCCAATGCTTAGACCTACTCTAGTAGGCGGAAGGTCCGGGTATCCGGTTATATACCTGATCCCGCCAATGGCTTCGGCAATACTGCCAAAGCCGGCTTTCTGCCGGTACGGGCCCGTTTGCCCGTAGCCGGAAACCCTGGTTAGGATAATCCGAGGGTTTACAGTCCTCATCTTATCATAGCCGAGGTTCCACTTTTCCAGGATTCCGGGTCGGAAGTTCTCAACCACTGCATCACACTTACTGATCAGCTTGAGGGCCAGTTTCTGACCGGCTTTCCGGCGTAAATCCAGAGTTATACATTTCTTGTTACGCGATTGAATGGGCCACCAAAGGGAGTGACCTTTATATTTATGTAAACCCCATAACCGCATTGGGTCTCCGCTCTGAGGAGGCTCCACTTTGATCACTTCAGCACCGAAATCCGCCAGAATTCTGGTCCCGAAAGGCCCTCCAATGAAGGCTCCCAATTCCAAAACCCGTACCCCTTCCAGCGGCTTTTTCTTCTGCCCCTGACTCATAATCTGACCCCTCCTCATCAATGTGTCACTTTTACTCTCTATGAAGGCAACAGCGGATGGAGATCACTCACCTTGCCGGCTTTCATCACTTGTCCCGGTAGGGGACGGCCCAGAAGTTCCTGCAGGTATCTAGCCACTGCAATGAGCTTGTCTAAATCAATCCCGGTCTTGATTCCCATCTCGTGCAGCATATGGACTAGGTCTTCGGTACAAATGTTCCCCATCGCTCCCGGCGCAAAGGGGCATCCCCCAAGACCGCCCAACGAAGCGTCATACGAAGTGATTCCGGCTTGAAGCCCGGCCACCACGTTGGCCAGGCCCGTACCCCGCGTGTTGTGAAAGTGCAGGGAAAATTCCTGGTCGGGCCACCGGTCGAGAATGCGAGAGACCAGGTCGTAGACCTGTTTCGGGTTCGCCATACCCGTGGTATCAGCAAAAGAAACCGACGCCACCCCCATGGCCAGATATTCCTTCACCAGGCGCATGACCTGTTGGACAGTCACAGCCCCTTCAAAGGGACAGCCAAAGGCGGTGGCCAGGGCACCATTCACCTTTATGCCATACTCTTGGGCAAGCTCAACAATTTTGCCGACGTTTTCTAGGGACTCGGCCACCGACATCCTGACATTGGATCTGTTATGTGCCTCCGAGGCTGAGAAAACGACGTTGATTTCCTTGACACCACAGGCTACCGCCCTTTCGGCTCCCTTCAAATTAGGCACCAGGGCAATAAATTCAACTCCGGTAGGCCGCTCGATGCGCCTGTAAACTTCTTCGGCGTCAGCCAGCTGGGGTACAAAACGCGGGTGGACGAAAGAAGTAATCTCAATGCGGCGGAGACCAGTCGTGCTTAATTTGTTAATCAGCCCCACCTTCTGGTCAGTGGGAATGGTTTGCGCTTCACTCTGAAAACCATCCCGGGTGACTACTTCGCTGACTTTAACGCTTGACGGCAGGTTCACCATAATCCTCCTCAACACGTAAGATTAACGTTGTAGCAACCAATTTGGTACTGCCGTGGCAAGGCCCGGAAAGCTCACCAGCAGCACTAACACAGCGGCGACCGGAATGATGAATGGGGCCACACTGCGAACTAAACGTTCAAAGGGAATATCCGTAACCCGGGTAATGGCAAATAAAACCATGCCAAAGGGAGGAGTGAGCTCCCCGATCATCAACGTCACCACCATGATAATACCGAAGTGCAGCGGGTCCCCGCCGGCCGCTTTGATTAACGGCACCAGAACCGGGGTGGCGATATTAATAGTCACAATCGCAGAGACGAAACACCCCATAAAGAGCAAGAACAGAATAACCAGGCTGATCACTACCCAGTAGTTGTCGGAAAACCTGAAGATAAAATCAGCCACAAACACCGGGACGCGGGCCCGGATTAATAACCAGGAATAAAGGTTGGCTACCGCCAGGATAAACATGATGATGGCACTGTCCATCATGGTACGCCGAAAAATATCGTACAGCTTGGCCCAGCTCACCGTCCGGTAAATGAGCACCGCCAAGATTACCGCGTAAAGGGAAGCAACGGCCCCGGCCTCAGTAGCAGTGAAAGCACCGGTAAGAATTCCCCCCACGAGGATAACGGGCGTCAACAGAGCCAAGAAGGCATCCTTAAAAGAAACCAGAAGGTCTCTCAGGTTATGCCTGGAGTCCACCGGCAACTGTCGTTTGTGGGCTACATAGGCCACATAGGACATTAAGGCCAGTGCCATCAAAATGCCCGGGACAATCCCGGCGATGAGAAGACTGTTAACCGAAACACCGGCCAAGATGGCGTAGAGAACAAGTGGCACACTCGGTGGCAAAATAGGTCCGATTAAACTGGAGGCTGCTGTCACACTGGCCGAAAACTCCAGGTCATAGCCCGCCTCCCGCATCGCCTTGATTTCGATGGCACCGAGCCCCGCGGCATCCGCTGTTGCCGCTCCAGACATGCCCGCAAAAATAAGGCTGGCCAACACGTTGACATGGGCCAGCCCGCCCCTGAAGTGTCCCACAAGAGCTTTGGCAAAACCAAACAGGCGGTTAGTAACCCCTGACTCATTCATCAGCCTACCGACAAATAAGAAGAGAGGCAGGGCCAACAAAGCGAAGCTGTCCATACCATAAAGGATCCGTTGGGCCACAACAGCACTTGGGATGGCATCAATACCCCTGGTAACTGCCAGGTAGAGCACAGAACTAACCCCCAAGGCAAAGACCGCCGGGATACCTAGAATAAGAAGCACAACCAGAACACCAATGAGAATGGCGACAATCATTTCAGCCTGCTCCTTTCTCGATAACCTGTACGCCAGACGGCCACCAGTTGAATTGCCAGGCTTGTAATGATGATGCTGAAACTAACAGCCAGGGCCAGGTAGATGAAACCCTGCCTGACAGGCAATACAGTTAGCGAGACGGTCCAGCGGTCGATAGTCATGTATACGGCACCAATAAATACAATAATCGAGAAGACAAGGGTAACCACAAGACCAAAACAATGCACACTGGTATATAATAATCGTGGTCCACCCGCCAGTAGTCGGTCGATGACATTAACCCGTAGGTGTTCCCTCCTGGCTACCGCCAAGGCCGCCCCAAGCGCGACTGACCAAAGGTTAAGGTATCGGGCAGCTTCCTCACTCCAGGTGAGGGGCGCTTCCAGTACGTAGCGAAATAAGACCTGCAGAACAACCGAAACAAAGAAGAGTATCAAACATACCGTGGCCCCGTGTTCAAGGATGGTTTCTAACAACCCCAATGGTGCCGGACGAAGGGAGCTATTCTTGCTCATTCCGGTACCTCCCAACCAATACTAATTCTCAGCCGGGCCCCTGCTGGGGCCCGGCTGTTGGTATCCACAGCTGCAGATAAGCACCCAAGCTCACTGGTTAATTACCTTCAAGGCCTCCTCGTAAGCTTCGGGTGCCAGGTCGTTTTCAATGATTTCTTTGATGGCCGGCTGAGCCGCTTCCATCAAGGACTCACGGTCAGGATAGATTATTTCCATGCCGTTTTCCTCACATTTCCGCACAAATTCCTCGTTCATTTCGTCGATCTTCGGTTTAACGTACGCGATAGCATCATCTATTGCCTTCTGCAGAATTTGCCTTTGCTCTGAACTCAATTTGTTCCACGTTTTCTCACTAACCAACCACGTTTGGAACAGATTGACATGCTTCGTCGCAATTAAGTATTTTTGGTACTCCCACATCTGCCTTCCGTAAATATTGGTTAGGAAGTTCTCTTGAGCATCAACAGTACCGGTCTTAAGCGCGGTCACAATTTCAGGGGCTGCAATCGGGGTAGGGTTAGCACCCATACTCTTCCAGATTTTAATCCACGGCGGCATGTTCGGCATTCTGATTTTTAGCCCCTTTAATTCTTCAGCATTCCTGAAGGGTACATTGGAGGTTGTCCAGCGCGGACCATATCCGTGAATACCAAGAGGGATTACGCCGCCCTTGGTGCGGGCCGCATCCTTAATCTTGTCACCGATGGGGCCGGCCATGAATTCCTCAATGGTCTCCATGTCGGGAAAGAGGAAAGGTAGAATAGTAACGTTATATTCGGGGTAGTAAAGATCGCTTTGGACCACGTTATACCCTAGGTCGAGCTCACCCAGCTTCAGCTGCTCCAGCGCCTCTCTTTCACTACCCATCTGGCCGCTCATGTAGAGCGTGACAGTCATGGTCCCGCCACTGAGCTCTTCCAACCGCTGTTTGAACTTTTGAGTCAACTCCCGGTCAATACCGGTATCCTCCATAGTAGTGGCAAAGGTCAGATTAAGAACCTCTTTGGGAGCCTCTGCCTTGGATTCTTGTTCCTGGGCAGGTTCCGCCGTATCTTTCCCGGATGTACAACCACCAACGATAAATGCAACCACCAGCATAACTACGAAGGCCAAGACCAGGCCCCTCTTCCTCGACAACTTCATTCTCTAACCTCCCATGTCTAAGACCTTAGTTGAAAAAAAATAGACCCGCGGACGCGATTATTCCACCTCCTTTTCGGTAATCCTGGCAATCTCGCGGCTTACCAAATTTCTCTCCCTTTCAATATGTTCTTGCATTAACCGCTCGGCCAGTTCCGCATCACCACCAGCAAGGGCACCAGTAATTCGGCTGTGTTCACCAACTGACTTCCGGCTCCTGGTAATGGAAACGTAGCGGTAACGCTCAATCAAGGTGTTAATTTGAGATAAGAACTGCATATTCTTCCGATTGCCGGCGGCAATATGAATAATTTCATGAAATAGACGACCGTAGACAATCAAGGACTCATAATCGTCTCTGCTCAAACTTAGCGCTGAATTGCGGTTTACCTCCCTGAGCTCACGGACCGTCTCCGGTGTCATGTTGATGGCCGCCTGTCGTGCTGCCAAACCCTCCAATTCTAGCCGTATGGCATAGATTTCGTTTACCTCAATCACCGAAAGCCCAGAAACCCGAACGCCGCCGTTGGGAATACGTACCACCAGGCCTTCACTCTCCAAGCGGCGCAGGGCTTCACGCAAAGGGGTTCGGCTGATACCAAGGGTTTCCGCCAACTCCTGCTCGTAAAGTCTGGCCCCAGGCTCGTACTGAATACGGACTATGGCTGTTTTCAGCTTTTCATAAACAGCATCGGCCATGGATAGAGGTCTAGCTTCATTGTCCTTCCAATCTGGAAAGAGGCCTTTGTAGTTCAAAAACTAGCACTCCTCTGAAATTTGTATACACGCATACAATTCCTAATTTCCTCCCTATTCGCCCCAGGACCGAAGATTCCTTCTTCTTCTCCAAAATTATCGTCATTTTACCTACGTTTCTCTACGCTTCTCAGGTTACTTTGATCAGCTACGTTGGTTCCGGTTTCCCTGAAAAACCCTCTAAAAATCTCGAGCGGCACGGTCAAATGCGACCGTGCCGCCTCCGTTTTCCTTACCCTCATAACAAGACTTCTTTTAAACCATAAGCTAGAATATAGCCAAGACCTTCCGGCCGGTGCGGATAGCCCCCAGGTTAAAGTGGTAAGCCAAGGAAATTTCAGTATGGGCGGCAAAACCGCAGACCGAACACGGATTCGAGCCAGAAGTCCGGTCCAGCAGGTAACAGCCCTGGCGGTAAGTGCCGTCAGGATCAACATTGGCCATCATCCACGGTTCACACTGCCAACGGTTATCCTTGAGTGCTTCCAGGGCCGCAAAGGAATCAGCCAATGGGTATCCTTCACGTTTCAACTCCATGAGCCGGTCCAACACCCGGCGACGCTGGGCCCAGGATATGCTGAGGTCCCCTACCTCCTCGTACGGAAAGAAAAACTGAATGGTGATTCCCTGTACCAAACCAGACAGGAACTTGATTAATTCAGGGATCTCCCCCACGTTTAACCGGTTGATGGTGATATTGGCATAAATATTGGGGTGCGGTGAAGATGATAGGTTCTCTACAATACGCCCAAAACTCTTGCCCCGCAGCCGGTCATGGGTACCCTCCAGGCCGTCAATACTGACCCACACAATATCGGCAGCACCGATTCGAATTGGGAGGGTCCCATTGGTTGTGACCCCTACACAGGGAAAATACCTTTTCCCTTCCTTGACGAGATCATTGAGGTCATGAACCCCGTCCCTCCAGAGAAGCGGTTCTCCCCCCTCCAAGATGATAACCCTGATCCCGTCCCGGTAAAGACGCGGGAACAGCTCAACCAGGTCCTGATATGAAAGACTCTCATCTGAACGCCGCCAGTAAGGGCACTGCTGGCAACGCATGTTGCAGCGGTGCGTGACCTTGATGCCACAAAGAATGGGCTTTTTGTCCCCCACCAGGCGGGCCCGCAGGCAGTAGCCTACCAGAAAGGCCAACCTTGCTAGGTCCAAACCAAGACCTCCTTATCACTTCACTCGTTCCTTCTACCAACCACCAACAGCACCGTTGTCCCGGTTGCTCGCAGCTACCAACTCTGTCCAGGCTGTCTTAGTTGTCCTGCTTTCCCATGTAAACCCGGCTGCTACTACGAAAATGCCATTACCCGCCTCGCCCGGGCTGCTCCTCCACTCGCCTTTCTTATTCCT